>NZ_CAXAQI010000009.1:0-227807 GCF_963970695.1 Pseudomonas sp. EL_65y_Pfl1_R83
TCGGCAGATGCGCGCCTTGGAACGCAAGGCACGCAAACTGGGATTGCAGCTGGTTAAAGCGGCTTAAATTTTAAGAGCAAAAACAATGAGTTAATTTTTGTTTGATAAGAGCTGGCTTGCCTGCGATGAGGCCCTCCCAGACGACATCTTTCCAATTGTGAAGTACCCTGTGCGGCATCACCCACAGGCCCCCCCCATGCTCTTCCTGATCGCCTATATCAGCAGCGTCGTGCTGATCAACTTCGCCTTTTCCACCGCCCCGCACCTGGATGTCATCTGGTCCGCCTGGGGTGGCCTGGTGTTTATCCTGCGCGACATGGTGCAAACCCGCTTCGGTCACGGCGCAATCCTCGCCATGCTGGCGGCGCTGGTGCTGTCGTATATCACCTCCGACCCTTCTATCGCATTGGCCAGTGCCACAGCGTTTGCGGTCTCCGAGTGCATCGACTGGCTGGTGTTCAGCATCACCAAGCGCCCGCTCCACGACCGCCTGTGGATCAGTTCGGCGCTGAGCATTCCCCTCGACACCTTTATCTTTTTCGGCCTGATCGGCGCGCTCACTCCCGCGGTAGCGGGCACCGCACTGGTGTCGAAATTTGCCGGCGTCACGGTGGTGTGGCTGATCATGGCGTGGCGGATCCGCAAGCGTGCCGTCGCCAACTGAGGCCAATTTTTACAGTTCATGTAAAATGCCGGCCTTTCTCCCCATGATCCGCTCCCCCTGAGGACCTGAGATGACCCGAATCGGAACTCCATTGTCGCCAACCGCGACCCGCGTTTTGCTGTGTGGCTGCGGTGAGCTGGGCAAGGAAGTGGTAATCGAACTGCAGCGCCTGGGCGTTGAAGTGATTGCCGTGGATCGCTACGCCAACGCGCCGGCCATGCAGGTGGCGCACCGTAGCCACGTCATCAACATGCTCGACGGTGCCGCCCTGCGTGCCGTGATCGAAGCCGAGAAGCCGCACTTCATCGTGCCGGAAATCGAAGCCATCGCCACTGCCACCTTGGTCGAGCTGGAAGCCGAAGGCTTCACCGTGATCCCGACCGCGCGCGCTACCTCGCTGACCATGAACCGCGAAGGCATCCGTCGCCTGGCCGCCGAAGAGCTGGACCTGCCGACCTCGCCGTACCACTTCGCCGATACCTTCGAAGACTACAGCAAGGCCGTGCAAGACCTGGGCTTCCCGTGTGTGGTCAAGCCGGTGATGAGTTCGTCGGGCAAGGGCCAGAGCCTGTTGCGCAGCGCTGACGACGTGCAGAAAGCCTGGGATTACGCCCAAGAAGGCGGGCGAGCCGGTAAAGGCCGGGTGATCATCGAAGGCTTTATCGACTTTGACTACGAAATCACCTTGCTGACGGTGCGTCACGTCGGTGGCACCACGTTCTGCGCACCGGTTGGCCATCGTCAGGAGAAGGGCGACTACCAGGAATCCTGGCAGCCACAGGCCATGAGCCCGATTGCGCTGGCCGAATCCGAGCGCGTTGCAAAGGCCGTGACCGAGTCCCTGGGTGGCCGTGGCCTGTTTGGCGTGGAGTTGTTCATCAAGGGTGATCAGGTGTGGTTCAGCGAAGTATCGCCGCGTCCGCATGACACGGGCTTGGTAACCCTGATTTCCCAGGACTTGTCGCAGTTCGCGCTGCACGCTCGCGCAATCCTGGGGTTGCCGATTCCGTTGATCCGTCAGTTCGGGCCTTCGGCTTCGGCGGTGATCCTGGTGGAAGGGCAGTCGACCCAGACGGCGTTCGCCAACCTTGGCGCTGCGTTGAGCGAACCGGACACGGCGTTGCGCCTGTTTGGCAAACCGGAAGTGAAGGGGCAGCGGCGGATGGGTGTGGCGTTGGCGCGGGATGAGTCGATTGAAGCGGCTCGGGCGAAGGCTACCCGTGCTTCCAAAGCCGTTGTAGTCGAGCTGTAATCGAGGCGCGCCTTTCGCGAGCAAGCCCGCTCCTGCATTCGACCGCGTTCCTATTGGATAAATGCGGTCAAACTGTGGGAGCGGGCTTGCTCGCGAAGGGGGTCTATCAGGCGACCTTGTTCAAGTCATTATCCCGCGTCTCTTTCAGGCACAGCACAGCAATCAAACTGAGCAACGCTGCCGCCGACACATACCCACCGACATAACTCAGCCCACCCATCGCCACCAGCTTGGTCGCGAAGAACGGTGCCGCTGAAGCCCCAACGATCCCACCCAGGTTATACGCCGCCGACGCGCCGGTATAACGCACGCGCGTTGGGAACAACTCCGGCAGCATGGCGCCCATCGGCGCGAAGGTCACGCCCATCAGGAACAGCTCCAAGGCCAGGAACAGCGCCACCGCCCAGGTCGAGCCGTGGGTCAGCAGCGGCTCCATGGTGAAGCCCGACAGGATCGCCAGGATCGCACCGACGATCAGCACCGGCCTGCGCCCGTAACGATCACTCGCCAGGGCTGCCAGCGGCGTGGCCAGGCCCATGAACAGCACGGCGAAGCACAACAAGCCAAGGAAGGTCTCACGGCTGTAGCCCAAGGTCGAAACGCCGTAGCTTAGGGAAAACGCCGTGGTGATATAGAACAGCGCATAGCACACCACCATGGACATGGCGCCCAGCAGTACGGGCAGCCAATGCTGGCTGAACAGTTCCACCAGCGGCACTTTTATTGGTGCTTCTTTGGCCACGGCGTTGGCGAATACCGGGGTTTCATGCAGCTTCAGCCGTGCGTACAGGCCAACCATCACTAACGCGGCGCTGAGGATGAACGGAATGCGCCAGCCCCAGCTGCGAAATTGCTCGTCGTTCAGGCTCATGGCCAGGATCAGGAACAAGCCGTTGGCCGCCAGGAACCCGATGGATGGCCCAAGCTGCGGAAACATGCCGAACCATGCGCGTTTGCCCTTGGGCGCATTCTCGGTCGCCAGCAGTGCCGCGCCGCCCCATTCCCCGCCCAGGCCAAGGCCCTGGCCGAAACGCAGTACGCACAACAGGATCGGCGCCCAGGCCCCGATGCTGTCATAACCGGGCAATAAGCCGATCAGCGTGGTGCACACGCCCATCAGCAGCAAGGACGCCACCAGTGTGGATTTGCGGCCGATGCGGTCGCCGAAGTGGCCGAACAGCGCCGAGCCCAGCGGGCGGGCGATAAAGGCGATGCCAAAGGTCAGGAACGACGCCAGCATCTGCGCGGTGCCCGAGGTCTGCGGGAAGAACACCGGGCCGATCACCAGCGCAGCAGCCGTGGCGTAGATATAGAAATCGTAGAACTCGATGGCGGTGCCGACAATGCTCGCGGTGGCAACCCGTGCAGTCGAGTTGGTCGGGGCGGCGGGCGCGGCCTCGTTATAGATGGTGCTCATGGCAGTATCCCTGATGGTCGTTGCGCGTTTGAACGCGGATTATTATTGGTCGAACACCCATGGATCAGGGTAGTGCGCGGGGCGGCTCGGGATGGGAGCGAACACCGGTCAGACAGGATGAAGCGGTGCCTGGACGCGTTGGGTGCGGGTAGCACACGGTCTGGCGGGGCTCTGGTAAGCCGCAGGGATTATAGGAAGGGGTTTGCGGATACAACAAGGGGGGGGCGAGGATCTAAGGTTTGGAGTGGGGTCTACGTGGGAGCTGGCTTGTCGAGTCGTCGCACCGCTGCGACGCAGGCACATCGGTCATTCAGTGAAACCGAAGTGATTTTATCGCAGCGGTGCGGCGATCCGACAAGCCAGCTCCCACAGGGAACGAGTTGATTCAGGCAGCCACCGGCATCCTGCTGGTATGCCAGATCAGTACCTTGCTCACGCGGTTGTCCTCGGTCTCGAGGATTTCCAGGCGATAGCGCCCGATTTTCAGGCACACCGCGCAGTCTGGGATGGTTTCCAGTGCTTCGGTCACCAGGCCATTAAGCGTCTTGGGGCCGTCGCTGGGCAGGTGCCAGTTCAGGCTTTTGTTCAGTTCGCGGATCGAGGCGGCGCCATCGATGATATAGCGGCCATCCGGTTGCGCTTCGATATGCGGGTTGTCGGTACTCTGTTCGCTCTCGAATTCGCCGACGATTTCTTCGAGGATATCTTCCAGGGTGACAATGCCCAGCACTTCGCCGTACTCGTCTACCACCATGCCCAGGCGTCGCTGCTGCTTGTGAAAGTTCAGCAGTTGCAGTTGCAGCGGCGTACTTTCGGGAACGAAATAGGGTTCGTGGCAGGCGGCGAGCAACGCTTCCTTGGTCAGGCTGGCGTCGGGCAGCAGGTGCTGGATCTGCCGCGTGTTGAGCACCGCCTGGACCTGGTTGATATCACTGTGAAACACCGGCAGGCGCGTACGCTCGGAGGTGCGCAGTTGCTCGATGATTTCTTCGGCCGAGTCATCCAGGTTGATGCCGTCCACTTCGCTGCGCGGTACCAGGATGTCGTTGACCGTGATGTTGTCCAGGGCGTGAATGCCGGGCATGCCGGGGCGCTGGTCTTCGTCGGCTTCCGGTTCCGTTTCGTCGTGGTCGTGGTCGGGCAGCGGTTCATCGCTCTTTTTCACCACGCCGGATTGACGTGCGAATGGACGCAACAGTAACAGGCTGATGCCATTGAGCAGCCAGGCAAGGGGGTAAAGGATTTTCAGCGGCATGCCCAAAAGCGTATTGCCAAAGCCCAGCACCGCTTGCGGATAACGAACGGCGAGGGCACGGGGCAGGTAGTCGGCGAGTATCAGCAGGATCGAGCAGGAGATCAGCCAGCCGAGCCAGGGGCCGTTCTGCGCCCAGGCATAGATCGCCAGCAGCGTGCAGAGGATGACCACTGCGGCGCGACACAGGCTGTTGCACAGGATCAGGCTGTTACGCGGGAAGCTCAGGCGGGCGGCAGCCTTGTCACCCTGGCGTGTACCCGGGCGCAAGGCCAGCAAGTGTTGTTGCGCGGCTTCGATGGCGGTAAACAGCGCGGCCCATAACACCAGCAAGGCGATTACTGCGAGCATCGGCTCCAGCGGCAAGTTGTCCATGATCGCAGCCCGTCAGATGTGCAGGATGTATTCGCGAACCAGCTTGCTGCCGAAATAGGCCAGCATCAGCAGGCAGAAACCAGCCAGGGTCCAGCGGATCGCCTTGTGCCCGCGCCAACCGAGGCGGTTGCGGCCCCACAGCAACACGCTGAACACCACCCACGCCAGGCACGCCAGCAGGGTCTTGTGCACCAAGTGCTGGGCGAACAGGTTTTCGACGAACAGCCAGCCGGAAATCAGCGACAGCGACAACAGCGTCCAGCCGGCCCAGAGGAAGCCGAACAGCAGGCTTTCCATGGTTTGCAGCGGCGGGAAGTTCTTGATCAGCCCCGAGGGGTGCTTGTGCTTGAGCTGGTGGTCCTGCAGCAGCAGGAGCAGGGATTGGAAGACGGCAATGGTGAACATACCGTAGGCCAGGATGGAAAGCAGGATGTGCGCGAGGATGCCCGGCTCTTCATCAATCACCTGCACCGTGCCAGTGGGCGCGAATTGCGCCAGCAACACGGTCAGCATGCCCAGTGGGAATAGCAGCACCAGCAGGTTCTCGACGGGAATCCGATAACAGGCCAGCAAGGTCAGTGCGATGACGGCCGCCGCAATCAGGCTGGCGGCGCTGAAAAAATCCAGGCCCAGGCCGACTGGGGTCATCAGGTGGCTAAAAAGACTGGCAGCGTGAGCCAGCAGGGCTAGGACGCCAAGGCCGACCAGCAGGCGTTTATCCGCCTTGGTGCCTTGGGCCAGACGAGTGCCCTGATAAAGAGTCGCAGCGGCATACAAAATGGCGGCGGCGAGGCTGGGTAGCAAACTGGGTGGCAAAGGGAGCATAAATCCTGATAGGCAAGCCCGAAAGGCGCTGAGTTTGGCATACCCCTGCGTAACACGAAAGACTCTCAGGCCAGACAGCGGGTGTGCATGGCGGCAGTCTTCGCTATAATCCGCGACCTGCCCACGCCGCAGGCTCGCCGAGCGCTGTTTCAAATAGCGATTTACCGCAGCCTGGGCCGCCATTACCTCGGTCTACCGATGCACTTCGTTGAATAGGGCCTGAAAGGATCGCGCATGTTTGAAAACCTGACTGACCGTCTCTCGCAGACGCTGCGCCATGTCACCGGCAAGGCCAAGCTGACCGAGGACAATATTAAAGACACCTTGCGTGAAGTGCGCATGGCGTTGCTGGAAGCCGACGTGGCTTTGCCGGTGGTGAAGGACTTCGTCAACTCGGTCAAAGAGCGCGCGGTAGGCACCGAAGTGTCCCGCAGCCTCACGCCGGGCCAGGCCTTTGTGAAGGTCGTCCAGGCCGAGCTCGAAAGCCTGATGGGCGCGGCCAACGAAGACTTGAACCTCAGCGCCGTGCCGCCGGCCGTCGTATTGATGGCCGGTCTGCAGGGTGCGGGTAAAACCACCACCGCCGGCAAGCTGGCGCGCTTCCTTAAAGAGCGCAAGAAAAAGTCCGTCATGGTGGTGTCGGCCGACGTGTACCGTCCGGCGGCCATCAAGCAGTTGGAAATGCTTGCCAGCGAAGTAGGCGTGACCTTCTTCCCGTCTGACCTGAGCCAGAAGCCGGTCGACATCGCCAACGCAGCTATTAAAGAAGCCAAGCTGAAATTCATCGACGTGGTCATCGTCGATACCGCCGGTCGCCTGCACATCGATGAAGAGATGATGGGCGAGATCAAAGCGTTGCACGCTGCGATCAACCCGGTCGAGACGCTGTTCGTGGTCGATGCCATGACCGGCCAGGATGCGGCCAACACCGCCAAGGCTTTTGGTGACGCACTGCCGCTGACCGGCGTGATCCTGACCAAGGTCGACGGTGACGCGCGTGGCGGTGCCGCGTTGTCGGTACGTGCCATCACCGGCAAGCCGATCAAGTTCATCGGTATGGGCGAGAAGAGCGAAGCGCTCGAGCCGTTCCACCCCGAGCGTATTGCCTCGCGAATCCTCGGCATGGGCGACGTGCTCAGCCTGATCGAGCAGGCCGAAGCCACGCTCGACAAGGACAAGGCCGATAAACTGGCCAAGAAGCTGAAGAAGGGCAAGGGCTTCGACCTCGAAGACTTCCGCGACCAGCTGCAACAGATGAAGAACATGGGCGGCCTTGGCGGCCTGATGGACAAGCTGCCGAACATCGGCGGTGTCAACCTGGCGCAAATGGGCAATGCCCAGGGTGCGGCAGAGAAGCAGTTCAAGCAGATGGAAGCCATCATCAACTCCATGACCCCGGCCGAGCGCCGCGACCCTGAGCTGATCAGCGGTTCGCGCAAGCGTCGGATCGCCATGGGTTCCGGCACCCAGGTGCAGGACATCGGTCGCTTGATCAAGCAACACAAGCAGATGCAGAAGATGATGAAGAAATTCTCCGCCAAGGGCGGTATGGCCAAGATGATGCGCGGCATGGGCGGTATGTTGCCCGGCGGCGGTATGCCGAAAATGTAAAGTATTCGAGCGCAAGCCCGGCTTGCGCTCCGACCCACAGGGACGTGGGATCTCCAGCAAACCCGCTATTGGCGGGGGCTGACCTGCCGTTTTAATCGACGGCTCTATAGCAGATCTGAATGGCACGCTGATAGGCGCCAGAAAAAGACATTTGCAAAAGTCCGGATATTCCTTAGAATATGCGGCCTTTCGGGCACCTATGCCCGCTGTGCATTTAGATTTGCAGCACCGACTACAGGAACGATGTTCACATGCTAACAATCCGTCTTGCCCTTGGCGGCTCCAAAAAGCGCCCGTTTTACCACTTGACCGTAACCGACAGCCGCAACCCGCGCGACGGTTCGCACAAGGAACAGGTTGGTTTCTTCAACCCTGTTGCTCGTGGTCAAGAAGTTCGTCTGTCCGTGAACCAAGAGCGCGTAGCCTACTGGCTGAGCGTTGGTGCACAGCCATCCGAGCGCGTTGCAAAGTTGTTGAAGGACTCGGCTAAGGCCGCAGCCTGAGCAATATGAGCGCGACGCCAGCTGTTGCTGATGATTTGATCGTTATCGGCAAGATTTACTCTGTTCATGGCGTTCGCGGCGAAGTGAAGGTGTATTCCTTTACTGATCCGACTGAAAACCTGTTGCAGTACAAAACCTGGACGCTCAAGCGCGAAGGTAGTGTGAAACAGGTCGAGCTGGTCAGTGGACGCGGGAGCGATAAGTTCCTGGTCGCAAAGCTCAAGGGTCTTGATGATCGTGAAGAAGCTCGTCTTCTAGCCGGTTATGAGATCTGCGTGCCGCGCAACCTGTTCCCTGAATTGACCGACGGCGAGTACTACTGGTACCAGCTGGAAGGTCTGAAGGTTATTGATCAACTCGGGCAATTGTTCGGGAAAATCGATCATCTTCTGGAAACCGGCGCCAACGATGTAATGGTGGTCAAGCCTTGCGCTGGCAGCCTGGATGATCGCGAACGCTTGTTGCCCTATACAGAGCAATGCGTGTTGGCCATTGACCTGGCGGCGGGCGAGATGAAGGTGGAATGGGATGCGGACTTCTAAGCGTGGCTAATCTGCGCATTGAAGTGATCAGTTTGTTTCCCGAGATGTTTTCCGCTATCAGCGAGTACGGCATCACCAGTCGGGCGGTGAAACAGGGGCTGTTGCAGCTTACCTGTTGGAACCCGCGAGACTACACGACGGATCGACATCACACTGTGGATGACCGCCCATTTGGCGGTGGCCCAGGCATGGTGATGAAGATCAAGCCCCTGGAAGACGCGTTGGCTCAGGCCAAGGCCGCCGCCGGGGAGAAGGCGAAGGTAATTTACCTGTCCCCTCAAGGCCGTCAGCTGAAACAGGCTGGGGTCCGCGAACTGGCGAATGAGGAAGCACTGATCCTGATTGCCGGTCGCTATGAAGGCATTGACGAGCGTTTTATTGACGCTCATGTCGATGAAGAGTGGTCGATTGGGGACTATGTCCTGTCTGGCGGCGAGCTGCCGGCGATGGTCCTGATAGATGCGGTTACACGACTGCTGCCTGGAGCTTTAGGGCATGCGGACTCCGCGGAGGAAGATTCCTTCACGGACGGTTTGCTGGATTGCCCGCACTACACCCGACCGGAGGTGTATGCGGATCAGCGTGTTCCCGACGTATTGCTAAGTGGCAATCACGCACACATCCGGCGTTGGCGTTTACAGCAGTCCCTTGGTCGGACCTATGAACGACGCGCCGATCTTCTGGATAGCCGCTCGCTTTCTGGAGAAGAGAAGAAGCTGCTCGAGGAATACATCCTCGCGCGGGACGATAGTTAACAACGTATCGATGGTAGGTCCATTGACTTACCTTAGGAGCACAGCATGACTAACAAAATCATCCTTGCACTCGAAGCAGAGCAGATGACCAAAGAGATCCCTACCTTTGCCCCGGGCGACACTATTGTCGTTCAGGTGAAAGTGAAGGAAGGCGACCGTTCGCGTCTGCAAGCGTTCGAAGGCGTGGTAATCGCCAAGCGTAACCGTGGTGTGAACAGTGCTTTCACTGTTCGTAAAATCTCCAACGGTGTTGGCGTAGAGCGTACTTTCCAGACCTACAGCCCGCAAATCGACAGCATGGCCGTCAAGCGTCGCGGTGACGTACGTAAAGCCAAGCTGTACTACCTGCGTGACCTGTCCGGTAAAGCAGCTCGCATCAAGGAAAAACTGGCTTAAGTCCAGCTTCCCGATGCAGAAAAAAGCAGCCTACGGGCTGCTTTTTTGTGCCTGCGATTTGTGTGGATCGCAGGGTGGCAGTTGAGGCTAGGACTGCCCTGGCTGGATGACTGCCAATAACGCCCATCCCGCCACTGGTTTCAAACCGCTCTCTGGTGTTACCACATGCACCCAGCCACTGTTGTCACGGGCAAACAACAGGATCGCCCGTTCACCATGCAGTGCCTGGTAGTCATTCCATCCAAACCCATCGGTCAGGTGGGTGGTGTACAGCTCGGCGCCTTGCCCCAGCAGGCTGGCGAGCTTGGTATAGCTCAAGGGTTGGCTGCCCAGCAGGTGCCCGCGGTGTTCATGACTGGCCCGGTGCTTGTCCGTGCGACGGCTCTCCTGGCTGCTGGTCAGGGTGAACAGGCGATGCCCGAAGTCGTGGCGAAAGCGCATGGCGGCCAGGGTATTCAGTTCACCCGAGGGCGAAAGTGCCAGCAAATGTCCGAGCCCCACAAGGTCCAGGTGCGATTCGGCATGCTGCGAGGCCGGGTTGCCGAAGTAGGTCGGTAGCCCCTCCATGCGACTGGCGCGGATGTTTTCCCAGCTGGAGTCGGTCAACAGCACGCGGCTGCCCAATTGCTGTAGAGCCTTGCCCAGGATGCGCGCCGGGCCATTTGCACCGACGATCAGAAAGCCACTGGGCGCAGGCTCGGCGACTTTCAGCAGGCGGGCCAGGGGGCGGGCGGTGGCGCTTTGCAGTACCACGGTGCCGATGATCACCGCAAAGGTCAGCGGCACCAGCAGCAATGCACCTTCGTGACCGGCTTCATCCAGGCGAATCGCAAATATCGCCGACACCGCTGCGGCCACAATCCCACGGGGCGCAATCCAAGCCAGCAGTGCGCGTTCCCGCCAGTTCAGCTTCGAACCGGCGGTCGACAGCGCGACATTGAGGGGGCGTGCAATAAACTGAATGATCAGCAACAGGATCAGGACGAAGGGCCCCAGGGCAATCAATGCATTCAGGTCCAGGCGTGCCGCCAACAGGATAAACAAGCCGGAGATCAGCAGTACGCTGAGGTTTTCCTTGAAGTGCAGGATGTGTCGCACATCCACGCCTTTCATGTTGGCCATCCACATGCCCATCAGCGTTACCGCCAACAGGCCTGACTCGTGCATGACTTCATTGGCGGCGATGAATACGCCCAGCACCCCGGCCAGGGTCGCCAGGTTGTGCAGGTATTCCGGCAACCACTGTCGACGCATGATCTGCCCCAGCAGCCAGCCGCCGGCAACCCCGAACAGGCTACCGCAGGCAATCACGCCGCCGAAAGTCAGCAGGCTATGGCTCAAGCCATCACCGGAAGCGCGGCTGATGATGAAGCTGTAGACCACCACGGCCAGCAGTGCACCAATCGGGTCGATGACGATACCTTCCCAGCGCAGGATGTTGGCGATGGAGGCTTTGGGGCGCACCACGCGTAGCATCGGGACGATCACCGTCGGGCCCGTCACCAACGTCAGCGTGCCGAACAGCAGCGCCAGCATCCAGTCGAAACCCAGCAGCCAGTGGGTTGCCAGCGTGATTACCGCCCAAGTCGAAAGTGCGCCGAGGGTCACCAGGCGGTGGACGACGCTGCCAATCTCCTTCCATTCCGACAGGTGCAGCGTCAGGCTGCCCTCAAACAGGATCAGCGCCACTGCCAACGACACCAGTGGCATCAGCAAGGGGCCGAACATTTCCTGCGGGTCGAGCCAGCCCAGTACCGGCCCGGCCAGAATCCCGCTCAGCAAGAGGAACAGAATTGCCGGCAGTTTCAGGCGCCAGGCCAGCCATTGGCAGCCGAGTGCGGCCACGCCAATGCCGCCAAAGGCCAACAAAATCTGTTGTTCGTTCATTAAAGCTCCCTGTTCCTTGAAGTAGCGGGCTATGAAAGACTAGTGACCCTAATCACAGTTCACTAATTAATTGCCGCAAAGCCCCGTGCCGCGTCACTTGAGTGCCCATGCCCGCCATTGATCATCCTCTTATCGACCGTTTCCTCGACGCCCTTTGGCTGGAAAAAGGCTTGTCGGACAACACACGCCAGGCTTACCGCAGTGACCTGGCCCTGTTCAACGGCTGGTTGCAGGCGAAAAACCTCGAGCTGACCGATGCCGGACGCGAGCTGATCCTCGATCACTTAGCCTGGCGTCTGGAGCAACACTACAAGCCACGTTCTACTGCGAGATTTCTCTCGGGTGTGCGTGGCTTTTATCGCTATTTACTGCGCGAAAAGCTGATCGCAGCCGATCCGACTCTACAAGTCGACATGCCACAATTAGGTAGGCCGCTTCCTAAGTCTTTGTCGGAAAATGACGTGGAGGCCTTGCTCGCTGCCCCCGACCTCAGCGAAGCCATCGGCCAGCGCGACCGCGCCATGCTCGAGGTTTTGTACGCTTGCGGCCTGCGGGTAACCGAGCTGATCAGCCTGACCCTGGAGCAAGTGAACCTGCGCCAGGGGGTATTGCGGGTGATGGGCAAGGGCAGCAAGGAGCGGTTGGTACCCATGGGGGAGGAGGCGATAGTGTGGGTCGAGCGCTATATGCGTGATGCCCGAAGCGAACTGCTTGGCGGACGCCCCAGTGATGTGTTGTTCCCCAGCCTGCGCGGTGAACAGATGACCCGCCAGACCTTCTGGCACCGCATCAAGCATCAGGCCAAGGTCGCCGGGATCAGCAAGTCCCTGTCGCCCCACACGTTGCGCCATGCCTTCGCCACCCATTTGCTCAACCACGGTGCGGATTTGCGCGTGGTGCAAATGCTGCTCGGCCACAGCGACTTATCCACCACCCAGATCTACACCCACGTGGCGCGCGCACGTTTGCAGGAAATGCACGCCAAGCACCACCCGAGAGGCTGAAAACCGCCAATTTATCCCGCCACGGGCTGCCCTGCGGCCCAACTGTGGTAGGCTTTGCCGGTTAGCAAAGGGGACGGCTCAGACCTGTATTAACAGACCCATGTCTTGCGCCCGTCCCTGCATCTGCCTTCAGGAGTTCCCATGCGCTTGACCCAGATTATTGCCGCCGCAGCCATTGCGTTGGTTTCCACCTTTGTTGTCGCCGATGACGCTGCCGAGCAGACCATCCGCAAGAGCTTGGCCAACCTGCAGCTCGACACCCCGATCGAAAGCATCAGTGCCAGCCCGATGGCCGGCCTTTACGAAGTCAAGCTCAAGGGCAGCCGCGTGCTGTACGCCAGTGCCGACGGCCAGTACATCGTCCAGGGTTACCTGTTCCAATTGAAGGACGGCAAACCGGTCAACCTGACCGAGAAAGCAGAGCGCCTGGGCGTGTCCAAGCTGATCAATGGCATCCCTGTGGCTGAAACCGTGGTCTACCCGGCGATCGGCGAGACCAAGACTCACATCACGGTGTTCACCGATACCACGTGCCCGTACTGCCACAAGCTGCACGCCGAAGTGCCCGCGCTCAACAAGCTGGGCGTGGAAGTGCGCTATGTAGCGTTCCCGCGCCAGGGCCTGGGCTCGCCGGGTGACGAGCAACTGCAAGCCGTATGGTGCTCGGCCGACAAAAAAGCGGCCATGGACAAGATGGTCGACGGCAAGGAAATCAAAGCCGCCAAGTGCGCCAACCCGGTTTCCAAGCAGTTCGCGCTGGGGCAGTCCATTGGCGTGAACGGTACACCGGCCATCGTTTTGGCTGACGGCCAAGTGATTCCGGGCTACCAGCCGGCGCCACAAGTTGCCAAACTGGCGCTGAGTGCCAAATAAACCAGCATCGTCGAACCTTTGACGATCATGGCCCGTGGATAAGTCCACGGGCCATTAATTGAAAGCCGCAGTTATGCGGCTGTTTTCCACGGCCGACCTCGCGTCGGCCGTTTCATGGGGAGTTCTTCAGTGAAACCGGTCAAAGTAGGCATCTGTGGGTTAGGGACCGTCGGTGGCGGCACCTTCAACGTACTTCAGCGTAACGCTGAGGAAATTTCCCGCCGCGCAGGCCGTGGGATTGAAGTGGCGCAAATTGCCACGCGTTCGCCAAAGCCTCAGTTCGCAACGACCGGTATTGCGATTACCAACGATGTCTTCGCCGTTGCCACCAACCCTGAAATCGATATTGTCATCGAGCTGGTCGGCGGCTACACCGTGGCCCGCGAACTGGTGCTCAAGGCCATCGAGAACGGCAAGCACGTGGTCACCGCCAACAAGGCGCTGATCGCCGTGCACGGCAACGAAATCTTCGCCAAGGCGCGTGAAAAGGGCGTGATCGTTGCGTTCGAAGCCGCTGTTGCCGGTGGCATCCCGGTGATCAAGGCGATCCGTGAAGGCCTGTCCGCCAACCGTATCAACTGGGTCGCCGGCATCATCAACGGTACCGGTAACTTCATCCTCACCGAAATGCGCGAGAAGGGGCGAACCTTCGAAGACGTGCTGGCCGAGGCCCAGGCCCTGGGTTACGCCGAAGCCGACCCGACCTTTGATGTGGAAGGTATCGACGCGGCGCACAAGCTGACCATCCTGGCGTCCATCGCCTTTGGTATCCCGCTACAGTTCGACAAGGCTTACACCGAAGGCATCACCCAGCTGACCACTGCTGACGTGAACTACGCCGAAGCCCTGGGTTACCGTATCAAGCACCTGGGCGTAGCGCGCAGCACGTCGGCCGGTATCGAGCTGCGTGTGCACCCGACGCTGATCCCGGCCGATCGCTTGATCGCTAACGTCAATGGCGTGATGAACGCCGTGATGGTCAACGGTGACGCCGCCGGTTCGACCCTGTTCTACGGCGCCGGCGCCGGCATGGAGCCAACGGCTTCGTCGGTGATCGCTGACCTGGTGGACGTGGTCCGCGCCATGACCAGCGACCCGGAGAACCGCGTGCCGCACCTGGCGTTCCAGCCGGACTCGCTGTCGGCCCACCCGATCCTACCGATCGAAGCCTGCGAAAGTGCCTACTACCTGCGAATCCAGGCCCAGGACCATCCGGGCGTGTTGGCCCAGGTCGCCAGCATCCTGTCGGAGCGCGGGATCAACATCGAGTCGATCATGCAGAAGGAAGTCGAGGAGCAAAACGGCCAGGTGCCGATGATCCTGCTGACCCACCGTGTGCTCGAACAACGCATGAACGACGCCATCCGAGCGCTCGAAGCTCTCCAGGGCGTGGTTGGGCCGGTAGTCCGTATCCGCGTCGAACATTTGAATTAATTCAGCTGCAAGCGCCAAGCTACAAGCTTCAAGTAGAAGCAGATCTGCTTTAACTTGAAGCTTGTCACTTGAAGCTTGAAGCCCAAACCGAAGGTTTGCCCCTATGCGCTACATCAGCACCCGCGGCCAGGCACCGGCCCTGAATTTCGAAGACGTTTTGCTGGCAGGTCTTGCCACTGACGGCGGCCTGTACGTGCCGGAAAACCTGCCACGGTTCACCCAGGAAGAAATCGCTTCCTGGGCCGGCCTGCCGTACCACGAGCTGGCCTTCCGGGTGATGCGCCCGTTTGTCACCGGCAGCATTCCGGATGCGGAATTTAAGAAGATTCTGGAAGAGACGTACGGCGTGTTTTCCCACAGCGCCATCGCCCCGTTGCGTCAATTGAACGGCAACGAATGGGTGCTGGAGCTGTTCCACGGCCCGACGCTGGCGTTCAAGGACTTTGCCCTGCAACTGCTGGGTCGCCTGCTCGATTACGTGCTGGAGAAGCGCGGCGAACGCGTGGTGATCATCGGCGCTACCTCCGGTGATACCGGCTCGGCTGCCATCGAAGGCTGCAAACACTGCGAAAACGTCGACATCTTCATCCTGCACCCGCACAAGCGCGTGTCGGAAGTGCAGCGTCGCCAGATGACCACCATTTTTGGTGAGAACATCCATAACATCGCCATTGAAGGCAACTTCGATGACTGCCAGGAAATGGTCAAGAACAGCTTTGCTGACCAGAGCTTCCTGAAAGGTACGCGCCTGGTGGCGGTGAACTCGATCAACTGGGCGCGGATCATGGCCCAGATCGTTTATTACTTCCATGCGTCCCTGCAGTTGGGCGGCCCGGCGCGTTCGGTGTCGTTCTCGGTGCCGACCGGCAACTTCGGCGACATTTTTGCCGGTTACCTGGCACGCAACATGGGCCTGCCGATCAACCAGTTGATCGTCGCCACCAACCGCAACGACATCCTGCACCGTTTCATGAGCGGCAATCAGTACGTCAAGGAAACCCTGCACGCCACGCTGTCGCCGTCGATGGACATCATGGTGTCGTCGAACTTCGAACGCCTGCTGTTTGACATGCACGGTCGCAACGGCGCGGCCATCGCGGGTTTGATGGACACCTTCAAGAGCGGTGGCGGTTTCAGCGTTGACGAAGAGCGTTGGACCGAAACCCGCAAGCTCTTCGACTCCCTGGCTGTGGACGATGCGCAGACCTGCGAAACCATCGCAGAAGTCTATGCCCAGACCGGCGAGTTGCTGGACCCGCACACTGCCATTGGTGTGAAGGCCGCCCGCGAATGCCGTCGCAGCCTGGATATCCCGATGGTGATCCTGGGTACCGCGCACCCGGTGAAATTCCCGGAAGCGGTGGAGAAGGCCGGCGTTGGCAAGGCGCTGGAATTACCGGCGCACTTGGCTGACCTGTTCGAGCGTGAAGAGCGTTGCACTGTATTGGCCAATGACCTGAATGCTGTGCAGGCGTTTGTCAGCCAGCATGGCAACCGTGGTAAGCCGCTGTAAGGCAAACCGTGCAGGCAAAAACGCCGCTTTCCCTTCTCTGGGGTCAGCGGCGTTTTTTATGGCTTGCAGGCCCGGTAGGTGCGGCCGTTTTTTCGTTGTCATGTTGCGAGCGCATGCTGGAATCCGTCAGCCCCTGACGGCCCCAAAAGATGAAAAAGCGAACTTTCCTACGTCACAACCAGTCACTTAGGATAGATGCAGCTCTCCCGTTGAAACGATTGTTCCCGAACTATTGAGTGGTGATCGAGATGGAAAGTATCAGCCTATTGCTAGAAGAAGCGCTGAGCCCTTATCAGGTTTCGCTGACCACCGCCGGTGTGCAGGGCGAGTGCCTGGTGACCGTGAAGAATCCTGCTGGCGCTATCGTGGTCGAGCGCGAAGTTGATCGTGCGCAATTGATGGATAAGCGCGTGCTGGTGGATGTAGTGGATTGCCTGTTGCGCGACATCAAAATTGCCGAGGGGCGCGTGGAACCCTCAGTCATTGCGGCCTTGCGCAACGCCGCCCAGACCCGTGGCGCTGCCGCTGCATGAAGAATTGTTTAAGTGTGGAAACTTCCTACAAGGTGGCCGGTCAGAGTTCGTAACAGCAAGAGCAGACATTGTGCTCCGGTGTTTGTGACGTGCTGTACGGGTCTTTGTAGGCCGCGTTTAACCCCGAGGTGTCTCCCCACACTCCGGGGTTTCTTTTTGCCTGCGATTTGTCAGGGGTCGGGTGAATCCAGGAAAAAGCTCGGGTTGTCCTGCAGATAGTGTTCACGCATGACCGGGTCCAGCCATTCGGCGTAGGAAGCCTGTAGCTGTTCCTGTGGGATATGGCGCAAGGCCCGATCAATTCGCTGTATGGCCTGGCGACCTTCAGGTGTGGCCGAACAACCGATATGCGTACGCTGGTAGGGCGCTGACCCCTTGATGGGGTAGAACATCAGGTCTTCAGGGGCAATGCCTTGTTGCATGGCGTGATAGCGGATCTCCGGCGCGTAACCCAGAACGGCTTCCAGTCGGCCCAGGCGCTGCATTTGCAGCAGGCTGCCCAGGGCGTCATTGCCGTAATGGAGTGCCAGTGTGTGAGGGGCGGCATCCTTGAGTTGTTCGTCGATCAACGGACCGTAGCTGCGTTCGGCGGTTGCGCCAATGCGTGCGGTGGGGGAGCCGAGGAAGGCTTGCAGGTCAAATTGGCCCTCATCAATGAACGCTGCCAGCTCGTCCTGCTGGAGGCGTCGAATGGTCACCCCGTTGCTCACCGAGACGAAGGCCTGGGCGGAAAATACAACATACCTGGCCCGTTCCGCCGTCCACAGCAGCGACGGATCGCACGTCAGGGTGGTGGGGTCGCGCAACATCTGATTACCCCGGGCACGATTGACGTGCATCACCTGGTGCCGATACTCCGGCAGGCGCTCGCTGAGTATGGGCAATAACCTGTCCAGCACCCCTTGGCCCTTCTGTGGTCCCTCAAAGATGGTGACCGGTGGTAAGTCGCGCAGCAGCCAGGTCAGTGTTTCTTCTGCGTGGGCGGACAGCGGCCATTCGCTCGCTATCGCGCAGACAAGGCAGAGTTGCAGTAGCCGGCGCTGAGCAGGGTAAACCATCAAATCGCGCCATCCTCACGCAAGCGAGTAATGGCAGCGCTGTCGTATCCCAGTTTATTGAGTAGCACGTTGTTATGTTCACCCAGCTGCGGCCCGACCCATTCGCAGCTACCTGGCGTGTCCGACAACTTGGGCACGATGCCAGGCATCTTGAAGTCCTTGCCGTCGGGAAGCTGGGCCTTGAGGAACATCTCCCGGGCGAGGAATTGCGGATCGCCGAGCATGTCCTCGGCACTGTAGATGCGACTGGCAGGCACTTCGGCTTTATTCAATATCGCGACCACTTCATCCAGTGGCAGCGAATTCACCCAGCGATCAATTACGCCATACAGCTCATCACGACGGCCATCGCGTCCGTCATTGCTGGTTAACTCTGGATCGTTGGCCAAATCTTCACGGCCAATGGCCGACATAAAGCGCTTGAAGATCGCATCGCCGTTGGCGCCGATCTGTACATGCTTGCCGTCGGCGCTGGTGTGGATGGAGGACGGCGTGATACCGGGCATGATGTTGCCGGTGCGTTCGCGAATAAAACCGAACACATCGAACTCCGGGATCATGCTTTCCATCATGGCGAAGATGGCTTCATACAGCGCTACATCGACCACCTGGCCCACGCCGCCGTTGACTTCGCGATGACGCAGCGCCATCAGCGCGCCGATCACCGCCCACAGCGCGGCAATCGAGTCACCGATGGAAATGCCGGTGCGCACCGGTGGGCGGTCTTCGAAGCCGGTGATATAGCGCAGGCCGCCCATGGATTCGCCCACCGCGCCAAACCCTGGCTGGTCTTTCATCGGGCCGGTCTGGCCAAAGCCGGAGAGACGCACCATCACCAGCTTGGGGTTGAGTGCGTGCAGGGTTTCCCAGCTCAGGCCGAGCTTCTCCAGCACGCCGGGGCGGAAGTTCTCGATCAGGATGTCGGCGTCCGCCAGCAACTGCTTGAGGATGGCCAGGCCGTCCGGGTGCTTGAGGTTCAGCGTCAGCGACTGCTTGTTGCGCGCCTGCACAAACCACCACAACGACGTGCCCTCGTACAGCTTGCGCCACTTGCGTAGCGGGTCGCCGCCGTCCGGCGATTCGACCTTGATCACCTCGGCGCCGAATTCGGCGCAGATACGTGAGGCGAACGGGCCGGCGATCAGGGTACCGAGTTCGATAACTTTCAGGCCGGCAAGCGGTTTGGCATGAAACGACATGATGATCCTTGTCTGCGCAGTGCGGTGGTGTGATGCCTTTTAACATAGGCGGACAGCCCAGGGATAAGGATGATGCAGCGCAGGATTCGTTGAATGGCCCCGCCATCGGTTAGACTGGCCGCCTTTCCCTGTCTCTAGAAGTCCGTTCATGGCCCAGCCGTCCACGACCTACAAATTCGAACTCAACCTTACTGACCTCGATCGCTCGGTGTACGAGAGCGTCAAACAGACCATCGCCCGACACCCTTCGGAAACCGAAGAGCGCATGACCGTGCGTCTGTTGGCCTACGCCCTGTTTTACAACGAGCAACTGGCGTTTGGTCGTGGACTGTCAGATGTAGACGAACCAGCCCTGTGGGAAAAAAGTTTGGATGATCGGGTTTTGCACTGGATCGAAGTCGGCCAACCCGATGCCGACCGCCTGACCTGGTGCTCGCGCCGCACCGAACGCACCAGCCTGCTGGCCTACGGTAGCCTGCGTGTATGGGAAGGCAAGGTGGTGCCGGTGGCGACCAACCTGAAAAACGTACACATCGCCGCCGTGCCCCAGGAAATCCTCGAAGTGCTGGCCAAAGACATGCCCCGTGTTATCAAGTGGGACGTGATGATCAGCGAAGGCACGATCTTCGTCACCGACGACCGTGGCCAGCATGAAGTGCAACTGCAATGGCTGGTCGGTGAGCGTTGAGCGGCAAGCTACAAGCTACAAGCTTGCAGCCAATAATCCCCCAATAGAGAATTCCCCACCCTCCATGCGTATCGATCCTCGCCCATTGCCCGCTATCCTGCCGTTCCTCGGAGATTTGCCACCGCTGTTGACCCGTCTCTACGCCGCACGCGGGGTGCAGTCGGAAGCCGAGCTGGATAAAAGTCTGGTGCGGTTGATCCCTTACCAGCAACTCAAGGGCATCGACGCGGCCGTGGACTTGCTGGTGACGGCGCTGGAGCAACGCCAGCGCATCCTGATCGTCGGTGACTTCGACGCCGATGGCGCCACTGCCAGCACCGTGGGTACCTTGGGCCTGCGTTTGCTCGGAGCGGCGCATGTCGACTATCTGGTGCCCAACCGTTTCGAATACGGCTACGGCCTGACCCCGGAAATCGTCGCCGTGGCCCTGCAGCGCGAACCGCAGTTGCTGATCACCGTGGACAACGGCATCTCCAGCGTCGAAGGCGTGGCAGCCGCCAAAGCCGCGGGGTTGAAGGTGCTGGTGACCGACCACCATTTGCCCGGCGATGAGTTGCCGGCGGCGGATGCCATCGTCAACCCGAACCAGCCGGGCTGTGAGTTCCCGAGCAAGGCCCTGGCCGGCGTGGGCGTGATCTTTTATGTGCTGATGGCCTTGCGTGCGCGCCTGCGCAGTTTGGGGTGGTACGAGAACACGCCGCAGCCGAACATCGGCGAGCTGCTCGACCTGGTCGCTCTGGGCAGCGTCGCCGACGTGGTGCCCCTGGATGCCAACAACCGCATCCTGGTGCATCAGGGCCTGGAGCGTATCCGTGCAGGTCGCGCACGGCCGGGTATCAAGGCGATCCTGGAGGTGGCCAAGCGCGACGCTGCACGCATCACCTCGACCGACCTGGGCTTTATTCTCGGGCCGCGCCTGAATGCCGCTGGGCGCCTGGACGATATGAGTCTGGGTATCGAATGCCTGCTCACCAGCGACTTCGCCGCCGCACGGGAAATGGCGGCGCAACTGGACGGCATGAACCAGGACCGCAAATCCATCGAGCAAGGCATGCAGCGCGAGGCCCTGGCCCAGCTGAAAGACTTGCCGGTGGAGTCGATGCCTTACGGGTTGTGCCTGTTCGACCCGGAGTGGCACCAAGGCGTGATCGGGATTCTCGCGTCGCGCATGAAAGAGCGTTACTTCCGCCCGACCATCGCCTTTGCAGACGCCGGTGACGGCCTGCTCAAGGGCTCAGGGCGCTCCGTGCCGGGTTTTCACATCCGTGATGCCCTGGCAGTGGTCGCAAGCCAGCATCCCAACCTGATCGCCAAATACGGCGGCCACGCCATGGCGGCGGGGCTCACATTGCCCGAGTCGAATTTCCCACTGTTTGCCGAAGCATTTGATGCTGAAGTGCGTCGGCAACTGTGTGAGGAGGACCTGACCGGCAGGTTGTTGACCGACGGTACTCTGGCAGTGGAAGAGTTTCACCTGGAGCTGGCGCGGGCCTTACGGCATGCCGGCCCGTGGGGGCAACACTTTCCCGAGCCGTTGTTCCACGGCGTGTTTCAGTTGGTGGAGCAGCGTGTCGTGGGGGAGCGGCACCTGAAAGTGGTGCTCAAGAGCGAATGCGGCTCGGTGAAACTCGATGGCATTGCGTTTGGGGTGGACCGTGACGTTTGGCCGAACCCTACCGTGCGTTGGGTCGAGCTGGCCTATAAGCTGGATGTGAACGAGTTTCGTGGGAATGAAACCGTGCAGCTGATGATTGCGCACATCGAACCGCGCTAAATATCGGTCACACCCTAAAGCAAATGTGGGAGCGGCGGTTCGACGCTTCGACTTGCTCGCGAATACGGAGTGTCAGTCAATGTTGCTGTGACTGATCCACCGCTTTCGCGAGCAAGCCCGCTCCCACATTTTTAATCCGTGTACAGCCTGAAGTTACTCGGCTTTATCCTTGGCCTGATGCTTCACAATGATATCCACCAACCGCTTGGCCAGCGCCGGGTAGTTCTCATCGAAGTGATGCCCACCTGGCAGCTTCAGCGCTTCACCCACGGCAGTCTTGTCCGTGCAGCCGCTCTCGTCGACTTCTTCTGCACCGTAGATGCACACCACTTTCTCAGGCGGCAGCTTGGCCATTTCCGGGCCCGTGGCGGCTTCTTTGCCGGCGTTACCCAGCCAGCCTTCCACTTCAATCTCAAAGCTGCCGGTGCGTGCGAACGCCAGCAGGATGATTGCATCGACCCGTTGCTGTTCGTTTTCGGGCATACGGTTGTAGATGGCTGGCAATACATCGGCACCGAATGAATAACCGGTCAGCACAAAGCGCTTGGTGCCCCACTTCTGACGGTAGTGTTGCATCAGCTCGGTGAGGTCCTTGGCGCTTTGTTCCGGGGTCTTGTGCTGCCAGTAGTAGCGCAGCGTGTCGATGCCGACGACGGGGTAGCCGATCTTGGCCATTTCGCCGGCCACGTCGCGGTCCAGGTCACGCCAGCCGCCATCACCAGAGAGGAACAGGGTGACGGTGTCCTTGGCCTGGCCTGCCGGCACTTCAACCACTGGAATCGCCAGGCCGCCATTGTCCGAACCTACCAGTTGCTTGCGCAGCTCGTTGTTCAGCACTTGCGGGTAGTGAATGTCGTAGTCGCTGATGCTGGTGGTGGCGCGTGGTGTATCGCGTACGAAACTGGCGCTTTCATCGTCAGGGTTGTCATTCCAGGCCACCAGCCAATTGCCGTGCGCGGCGGTTTTCGGCAGTGGGTCCTTGCAGCCTTCCTGCACCAGGGCGAAGCCGACGGAGATGGCATTGGCCTTGTCGTCATCCTGTGTTGCCAGCCAGCGCCAGGCGAGCGCTGCGCCTGGGCCGATGCCGCTGACCAGGGTGGCCGGGCCCTTGAGCTGGACCAAGGCGCTTTGCAGCGCTTGTTCCTGCAGCTTGCAATCGTCCTTGGGCAGGATCACCTGGACAATCTGCGCCTTGCCGCCTTGGCTCAGAGCGATCAGTTGGCTGTCGGTCAGGATTTCGTCGGCCATTACGGCCACAGCCACACGGGCTTTCGGCGTGCCATTGGGCGTCACGCGGGTCATCACCGATCCATCGGCCTGGGGCAATTGCTCCAGGGTCGGCTGTGGGGCAGGGCGGTTCCAGTACCAAAAGCCGCCGCCTGCGATCAAGGCGAGCAGCACTACAGAGGCCAATACATACCGCCAGGAACGTCGAATCATCAGCGTTTCACCAATCCAGTCAAGCCGCCCGCGATCAGGGCGGCGGTATCGGCCAGTGCCACCAGCGGATCAAGTCCCGCAGGCACGGCCATGTAACGGGGTTCCCAGTCAGGCTGGAACTTGTCTTTGAAGCGGCGCAAACCTTGGAAGTTATACAGTTGTTCGCCACGGCGGAACACCATCGAACCCAGGCGTTGGGTCAACGGCGCGCCGCGGCGTGGTTGCAGGCCCGACAACGGCACCATGCCGAGGCTGAAGCGGGCGTAGCCGTGACTCTTATAATGCTGAATCAGGCCGACCATCATGAATTCCATGGTCAGCTTGGGCGCGTCAGGGTGGGCGCGCATCAGGTCGAGACTGGCCAAGTCGTGGTTGTAGGTCTCGAGCAAGTTGGCGAAGGCCACCGGGTTCCCTTCGAAGCGAATGATCGCAATGCGAAAGTGCTTGAGGTAGTCGTCGCTGAAGCGTCCCAGGGAAAAGCCTTTTTCCCTCACGTTTTTGCCGGTCAGCCAGGCATCCGAGATCACTTTAAGCGCGTCCATCGGTGCCGTGCCCGGTTCAAAGATCTCCAGGGACAAGCCATCGCGGGTGCCGCGGTTCCAGGTATAGCGCAGGTCCTTCATCTCTTTGCCCTTGGCTTCCAGGTCAAAGCGTTTCAGGTCGACGCGGGCTTCTTCACCCAGTTTGATCGCGGTGAGGCCGATGTCCATGTAGTACGGCAGGTTCTCTGCGCGCACTTGATAGAACACCGGGCGCGCGTGGTGGATGTCGCACAGGTCGCGGAACTGCCAGATCATCTCGGCGCGTGGCTGGGTCGGGCCAATCGGGTCGTACAAGGCTACCAGGCTGCGCCCGCGACGGGCGTACATGAGGAAAGCTTCATCATTGGGGTGAAACAGCAGCGCCTTGTCGCCGGTGAGCGCCAGGCCGCCGTCGGGTTGGGACGAGGCCATCAGGATCTTGCTGGCGCGCTCGAGTTCGTCGGGCGTCGGCAGGTGGATCACCGGGCGCGCGGTGCGCAACAGCCAGGTCAGGGAGACGATCACCAGCAGGACGGCGGCGCCCAGCAGCGAGCGCAAACCACGGGGCGCGTTGGCGTCCAGGGTGAACTGCCACCACAGCTGGTGGCTGTAAGGCACGTCTTGATAAGCGAACAGCAGCAGCCAGATCGAAGCCCCTAGCACGCACACGCTTGCCACCAGGTACAGCGGCGAGAAGGGCAGCTCGGTGAGGCGGCTGGCGCGGTAGAACGAGCGTCGGAAGATCGCCAGCAGGATCGCGGTCATGGTCATCAAGCAGGCTTCTTCCCAGTCGAAGCCCTTGAGCAGCGAGAGCAACGCACCGGTCAGCAGCAGCACCATGGTCAGCATCCAGGCGGCCGACAAGCGTCGACGCAGGCCCTGGGCCAGCAACAAGCACAGCACGCCGATCAGGCTGGCGCCAAAGTGCGAGGCGTCAATCAGGCGGTGGGGAATCAAGAAGCCGATGTTTTCCAGGCGTGAGTCGATTTCGGGCGTGGCGCCAGAAAACAGCAGGACCACGCCGGACAAAAAAACCAGTACGGCCAGTACTGGCGCTGCCAGCCCCGAGGCGACCCGCAGGCTTTGCTGGGTCTGGAACAGACGCTGCGCTTCGTTGATCAGCAGGAACACACAGGCGATCAATAGGGGCAGCACCACGTAGATCATGCGGTACAGCAGCAGGGCAGCGGCCAGTGGCGCGGCGCCCAGTTTGTCGGCGAAGGCTGCGAGCAGAATTGCTTCGAATACGCCAACCCCGCCCGGTACATGGCTGAGCACGCCAGCGGCCAGCGCCAGCAGGTACACCAACAGGAAGGGGCCGAAGGGCGGCGCTTCTGGCAGCAACAGATAAAGGACGGTAGCAGCGGCGGCGACGTCCAGCGCGGTGATGATCAGTTGCAGGAAGGTCAAACGCCGGCCCGGCAGACGCAGGGTACGGCGGCCAGCTTTTACCAGCAGATTATCCGGGTAGGGTTGCTCCGGCAGGCGACGACGATAAATGCCGATGCACAGCGCGGCCGACAACAGCAGCACGGCGCCGGCAATGCCGCCCAGCAAACCTTGCGACAGATGCAGATAAGTGGACGCCGCCGGCAAGTTACTCAAGGTGGCCAGTGCCGCCAGCGGCGGCAGGGCGCAGCCCAGGGCCAGGCTGGCGAACACCGTCATGTGCGCCACTTCTGAAGCCCCGATGCCATGGCGTGCATATAAACGGTAACGCACCGAACCGCCCGAGAGCATCGACAAGCCAATCGCATTGCCGATGGCAAACGCGGTAAAGCCACCCAGGGCCAGGGTCTTGGCGGGCAGTTGTACCCCCGCGTAGCGCGCGCCGGAAAATTCATAGCCTAATAGAATGACGAAGCCGGCGACACCTGCGGTAAACGCACCGAGCAGGGCGGGCCTGGGTACTTCCAGAATCGAATCGTGGAGGGCGTAGAGATCCAGCTCCAGCAGCAGGTGTCGGCAGGCGATCAACGCGATGGCGAACAGCAATAGTGTGACGGCCAGCCCGATGGGTTGCCGGTATTTGCTCACCCGATCCAGCCAGCGCAAACGAGCGGGAGGGATCGGTTGTTCTGCTGTAACGGTGTCTTGTGGTTCAGACGAGTTGGCGCGCATCAATCACCTCGTGGATTGTGCGCGACAGGATGGAGGTATCCAGCCAAGTTACCAATCCCTATGGACAAAATAATTACAAATATTAACGCGTATCACCGGGGGCGGCGACAGCGGCCATTGGTCGTAGAGGGAAGCGCTGAGCATTGAGCATAGCTTGCAATGAGATGGACTCTGCAAACCGTGTACGGTTTCATGAAAGATGCCATGCCATTGTTTCAAAAGAACTTTTTTACCGGATACAAAAAAGGCCACTCTTTCGAGTAGCCTTTTTTGATGTTTGGTTGCGGGAGCCGGATTTGAACCGACGACCTTCGGGTTATGAGCCCGACGAGCTACCAGACTGCTCCATCCCGCGTCTGTGGGCGGCATTCTACAGCCCAACGGCAGGGTGTCAACCGTTAATGGATGTATCGGTCAAATAAGTGTGAATTAACCCACTGAGTGGTCACCGATAACGGTAAGTGCGCGATAGGCTTGGATTTTTGTCAGACAATCAAAAAACTGACAGGCACAAAAAAGGCCACTCTTTCGAGTAGCCTTTTTTGATGTTTGGTTGCGGGAGCCGGATTTGAACCGACGACCTTCGGGTTATGAGCCCGACGAGCTACCAGACTGCTCCATCCCGCGTCTGTGTGTCGGCATTCTACAGAGGATCGCGAGCGTGTCAACCCGTGTTCTGAAGAAAAGCGCTTGTGGTTCAATTGGTTAGCTCTCCACCGCTGTACGTGGAAGCGCTGCAAGCCAGTCCGGCCAAGGGTTTCAGCTCTATCGGAATACCAGATTCGATTGAGAAAATAAATTCATGTGCGAATTTTCCTACCGTTCAAACGGAAGAATCAAACTACTGGTGCTATGTACAGGTGTGAGTGCGATACTGGCCACCCGTAGTTTCACATCCTGTTTATATGACGCAGCGCAAAATCATCCACGTTGACTGTGATTGCTTCTACGCCGCCATCGAGATGCGCGATGACCCGAGCCTGGCGCAAAAGCCGCTGGCGGTGGGTGGCTCGGCGGACCGGCGCGGGGTGATCGCTACCTGCAACTATGAGGCGCGGGCCTATGGCGTGCGCTCGGCCATGTCGTCACGCCACGCCTTGAAGCTGTGTCCGGACCTGACCATCGTCAAGCCACGCATGGACGCCTATAAAGAAGCGTCGAAGGAAATCCAGACGCTCTTTCGCGACTACACCGACCTGATCGAACCGCTGTCGCTGGATGAAGCCTATCTGGACGTGTCTGACTGTACGCATTTTGGTGGCAGTGCCACGCGCATCGCCCAGGACATTCGCCGCCGCGTCTCCAACCAGTTGCACATCACCGTGTCCGCTGGTGTCGCGCCGAATAAATTCCTGGCCAAGATCGCCAGCGACTGGAAGAAACCCAATGGATTGTTTGTGATTACCCCGGACCAGGTCGAAGACTTTGTCTCGCAGTTGCGTGTGAGCAAATTGCACGGTGTGGGCAAAGTCACGGCAGAAAAGCTGGCGCGCCTGGGAATTGAAGACTGCCTGCAACTGCGTGAGTGGAACAAGCTGGCGCTGGTGCGGGAATTTGGCAGCTTTGGCGAGCGACTGTGGAGCCTGGCGCGTGGGATTGATGACCGCGCAGTGCACAACGATAGCCGTCGGCAATCCATCAGTGTGGAAAATACCTACGATGTGGACCTGCCGGATCTTTCAAGCTGTCTGGCAAAGCTTCCCGAGCTGATGGAAACCCTGGCCGGGCGTATGGCGCGTATAGACAGCAGTTACCGGGCGGGCAAGCCGTTCGTTAAAGTGAAGTTTCATGACTTTACCCAGACGACACTGGAGCAGGCGGGGGCGGGGAGGGATTTGGAAAGTTATCAACAGCTGCTGACCCAGGCGTTTAAACGGGGTGCGAAGCCGGTGCGGTTGTTGGGGATTGGGGTGCGGTTGCTGGATTTAAGCAACGGCAACGAACAGCTCGAGTTCTCCTGGTAGAAACCGAGAGCGCTATGTGGGAGCGGGCCTGCTCGCGAATGCGGTAGATCAGTCAATGCATCTGGTGACTGACACTCCGTATTCGCGAGCAAGCCCGCACACATTTAGATCTACGATATTCTTGAAGTCTTAGCGCGCGCCAGGATCCGCCACCAACCGCCCCGCATCCTTGGTCAGCGCCTGCAGGAATTCCTGCTGCAACTCGGGATCATTGCGGGTCAGTTCGATCAGGCTTTGTTCCAGCTCGCTTGCTTCTTCTTCCAGGCCCAGCTCTGACAGACGCTTGACCCGGTGCACCCACTGGCTGACTTCGTCGTCTTCCAGGTCGTCGTAGATCAGGCCGTGGGCTTCCAGCAACTTGCCGCGCAGCGTGTTGCTGATCGCCAGTGTCGAGTCCGAATGCACGTCGTCCTGGCCATCTTCCACGCTGATCTTCAAGGTCGTGACGCGGTTAAGGTCCTGCTCGGCAAACGGGCTGTCCAACAGGTTCAGGCGCAAGACGCCGTTGCGGTCGGTGGTCAACTCATGCACGTGCTTGCCCGCAGTAACCTGCACCGGGCGTTCGCTCCAGGGCAGGCTCGAATACTCCACACGCTTGTCGCGCTGGACTTCATCGATACCTGCCAGATTCTGTTGCGCACGGCCATGGGATTGCACGTTCATGAACGGGTTGAGGCCGTCCACGCCGTAGGTCAGCCAGTCGTGGGTCATGCTGGTAGGCAGGTTGCCGAGGGCGAAGATATTCGCCACGTTAGCCCCCGCACCCGCGACCAGGGCGACCGTACCCAAAGGCACTTCATAGAGTTCGCGCCAGGGTTGGTAGGGGGTGTAGCGGTCGTAACGACGGGTGACTTCGAACTCGGTGACCTCGAAGGTCTTTTGCTCGTGAATGCGCACTCGGCGTTGAGGCAGCTCCAGCACTTTGGGGTCGCCTACATCGATCTGCAGGCCGTGGTCGAGCAACTTACGCTCGACCCGCTCCTCGTGCTCACTGCGTTGCGACATCTGGTTGGCGCAGCCGCTGACCAGCAGGGCGCCGCACAAGGCGGCGCCCCCCAGGGCTCTGGTGTTTCGCTTGAACATGACTTCTCTTGATCTGGTTTTCAGCGACGAATACGCGCCTGAAGGAAAGACAGCACGTCAGCCACCGGCAACGGTTGGGCTTCGGCTTCGGTCCGGCTCTTGTATTCCAGATTGCCATCCGCCAGGCCGCGGTCGCTGACCACGATCCGGTGCGGGATGCCAATCAGTTCCATGTCGGCGAACTTGATGCCCGGGCTGGTTTTCTTGTCGCGGTCATCCAGCAACACTTCAAAACCAGCGGCCGTCAGTTCGGCATACAGTTTGTCGGTGGCTTCGCGTACTTGCTCGGTTTCATAGCGCAGCGGTACCAGGGCGACCTGGAACGGCGCCAGGGCGTCACTCCAGATGATGCCTTTCTCGTCGTTGTTCTGCTCGATGGCAGCTGCAACCACGCGCGAAACGCCAATGCCGTAGCAGCCCATTTCCAGGGTGATCGGCTTGCCGTTCTCGCCCAGCACTTCGCACTTCATCGCCTTGCTGTACTTATTGCCCAGCTGGAAGATGTGCCCGACTTCGATGCCGCGCTTGATCTCCAGGGTACCTTTGCCATCCGGGCTCGGGTCACCAGCGACCACGTTACGCAGGTCGGCCACGGTCGGAACCGGCAGGTCACGCTCCCAGTTCACGCCGAAGTAATGCTTGTCGTCGATGTTCGCGCCAATACCGAAGTCGCTCATCAGCTCGACCGAACGGTCGATGATAATTGGCAGCGGCAGGTTCAGTGGGCCCAGGGAACCCGCACCGGCGCCAATGGCGTCGCGCAGTTCGGCATCACTGGCCATGACCAGTGGGTTGGCCACGCCAGGTTGCTGGGCCGCTTTGATTTCGTTGAGTTCGTGGTCGCCACGGATCACCAGGGCGATCAGCTTGCCTTCTTCTTCGGCGTGCACGATCAGGGTCTTGATGGTCTTTTCAATCGGCAGATTGAATTTTTCCACCAGGGCCGCGATGGTCTTGGTCTCTGGTGTATCCACCAAGCGCAGCTCTTCAGCCGGTGCGGGGCGGGACGTTTCCCGTGGCACGGCTTCGGCTTTCTCGATGTTTGCTGCGTAGTCCGAACCGTTGCTGAACACGATATCGTCTTCGCCGGATTCGGCCAGTACGTGGAATTCGTGGGAGCCGGCACCGCCGATGGAACCGTTGTCCGCTTCAACCGCACGGAACTTCAGGCCCAGGCGGGTGAACACGTTGCAGTAGGCTTGGTGCATGCGGTCGTAAGTGACCTGCAGCGACGCCTGGTCGGCGTGGAACGAATACGCGTCTTTCATGATGAATTCACGACCGCGCATCAAGCCGAAGCGTGGGCGGATTTCATCACGGAATTTGGTCTGGATCTGATACAGGTTCAGCGGCAGCTGTTTATAGCTGCTCAGCTCGTTGCGCATCAGGTCGGTGATCACTTCTTCATGGGTCGGGCCGGCGCAGAAGTCGCGGCCATGACGGTCCTTGAAGCGCAGCAACTCAGGGCCGTACTCTTCCCAGCGCCCGGATTCCTGCCACAGTTCAGCCGGTTGGGTGCTCGGCATCAACACTTCCAGAGAGCCGGCAGCGTTCATTTCTTCACGAACGATGGCTTCGACCTTGCGCATCACCTTCAAGCCCATGGGCAGCCAGGTATACAGGCCCGAGGCCAGTTTGCGGATCATGCCGGCGCGCAGCATCAGCTGATGGCTGATTACGACCGCATCGGAAGGCGTTTCTTTCTGTGTGGCGAGCAAATATTGACTGGTGCGCATGGTAGGCCGTTGTCGGTTGCTTGGACTTGAAATGACGCTGGATTGTACGGGCGGTTGCCGCCGGAGTACAGGCATCAGGTTGCGGGGTGTTTCTGTCGGAACCGTGCTTGTGTGGGCGCTGGCTTGCCTGCGATGGGAGCGGCGCGGTGTATCTGTTGCACCCTGGTGATGCTATTGCAGGCAAGCCAGCGCCCATATTGACTGAGGTGTGTCAGTCGTCAGCGGGTGGATTCAACCGAATCCGCCGATTCTCCTGGTACCAATGCAGTGCAATCAGCAGCAATGTCGGTACACCCAGCATGCAGGTGATCAGGAAGAAATTATGGTAGCCGAACTTCTCCACCATCACCCCCGAATACCCGCCGATCAAGCGCGGCAGCAACAGCATGATTGAGCTGAGCAGCGCGTATTGGGTGGCGGAGAACTTGAGGTTGGTCAGGCTCGACAAGTAGGCCACAAATGCCGATGTGGCCATGCCCGAGCTGAAGTTATCCAGGGAAATCGTGAAAATCAGCATCTGCAGGTCCGGGCCCATGTCGGCGAGCGTCACGAACAGCAGGTTGGTGCCGGCAGAGAACACGCCGCCGATAAACAGGATCGGCAGGATGCCGAAGCGCACAATCAGCAGGCCGCCCATGCCGGCGCCGACCAGGGTCATGATCAGGCCGAAGATCTTGCTGACCCCGGCGATCTGGTCCTTGGTAAAGCCTTGGTCGATGTAGAACACGTTGGCCATCACGCCCATCACGGTGTCAGACATGCGATAGGTGGCGATCAGCCCCAGCAGCAGTAAAGCTTGCCAGCGGTAGCGCAGGATGAAGTCGTTGACCGGCGTCAGCACCGGCGCCAGGCCCCGGCGACCCATGGCCGAGAGGCACAGTGCGGTGAGCGTGATATAGAGAATGGCGCGCAGGAAGGCACGGTCGTCCATCAGCAGGTCCCATAGGCTCATACCGTGGAACAGCACGCTTGCGAAATCAGTATTGAACAGCTGGGTGAACATCGCGGGCACCGACACCAGCAATACGATCAGCACAAATACCGAGACCAGTTGATGCACGAAACTGTAGCGCCCGGCCTGCAGCTGGGTGCGCAGTGGCACATTGGGTTCGCGCATGAACAGCGTGGTCAGCAACGCAGGAACCATCAATACGCCGAACAGCACATAGGTGCCGGTCCAGGCCGAGTGTTTATAGTTGAAACCGGTGGAGCCGAAACCTTCAGCGAAAAACAGTGCACCTGCCGTGGCCAGCAGGGCGGCGATGCGATAGCCGGACATATAGCTGGCGGCCAACGCGGCCTGGCGGCTGTCATCGGCGATTTCCAGGCGGTAGGCGTCTACCGCGATATCCTGGGTGGCGGACGCGAAGGCAACGACGACGGCGATAGCGATCAGCCAGGACAAATGTTTCTGCGGGTCGCAAAAGCCCATGCCGATCAATCCGAGGATCACCAGCGACTGGGCAAGGACCAGCCAGGAACGGCGTCGCCCGAGTTTACCGAGCAACGGCAGGCGCCATTGGTCGAGCAGCGGCGACCAGACCCACTTAAAGGCATACGCCAAACCAATCAGGCTTGCATAGCCGATGGTCTCGCGGGCCACGCCGGCCTCCCGCAACCACACCGAAAGCGTCGAGAACACCAACATGTAAGGCAAGCCGGCGGCAAAGCCGAGCAACAACAGCACTAACGTCGAGGGGCTGGCATAGGCAGCGAGCGCGGCGCGCCAGGTTTTACGGGGCATGGGCTGGAGTCTGCCTCAGGTTTGCGGAAACAAAGCGCGCACTCTAACCGCTGTGCTCTACCGGGCGCCAGCCATGGCGCTGAATATCCACGCGATTATTGCGGACCGTGACGCCTTCTTCGCGCAAACGCGCGCGTTGCTCGTCACCCGAGGCACTGCCCACTGGCAGACTTATCCGACCACCGGCACCCAGCACGCGATGCCAGGGAAGTTTGGTGTCTGCAGGCAGTTGACTCAGGGTGCGGCCTACCCAGCGCGCCGCACGCCCCAGCCCAGCCAGGTGGGCCAGCTCGCCGTAGCTGACCACCCACCCTGCGGGCACTTGCGCCAGGGTCAGGTACAGCGCAGTGCGGCGCATTTCGGCAGGGCTTTGCGGGGGCTCGGCGGGTGGATTCACTGTGGGCATATCCGTTGAGATCGGCTGACTTATTGTAAGAAACGTCTGTAAGCATGGCATCGAGGATTGAACTGAATATAAATCCTTGAGTCAGTCGTATCTAACACGATAATGCCCTCTTTTCGCCAACCTCGAGCCCTGAATCCGCTTATGTTGTCCAGAACTCTGCTGTGCCTCGCTGTTTTCAGCGCCTCCACGCCCCTGATGGCCGATACCGTCTGGTTGAAGAACGGTGACCGTCTGACGGGCAAGATCAAGGTCTTCGACGGTGGCAAGTTGCTGATCCAGACCGATTACGCGGGCGCCATTCCTGTGGACTGGAAACAGGTGAAAACCCTGGAAAGCGACCAGGAACTGCTGGTCAAGCAAGATGCCTACACCGGCGAAAAGGCCAAGTCCCTGAAGCCGGCGGATGAAGGCAAGGTGGTGCTGGCCAATGGCGAGGCGCCAAAGACCGTCGAGCTGGCAAGCATCCAGCAGATCCTCAAGCCCAAGCCTGTGATCGAAGACTTGGTGTGGAAGGGCAATGTCGACATGGCCCTGGACTACAAGCGCGCCGAAAAAGATACCAACGACTACGACATCGACTTCAAGACCACCGCGCGGCATGGCCAATGGCGCCACACCGGGCAGGGCCAGTACAACCGCGAGTTCCAGGACGACGTGACCACCACCGACAACTGGGCGTTGGAATATGACCTGGACCGCTTCCTGACCGAGCATTGGTTCTGGCAGGGACGCTTGACTTACAAGCGTGACAAGGTTGAAGACTTGGCTCGACAGCGTACCGTCGGTACCGGCCCGGGCTACCAGTTCTGGGATGATGAGCTGGGCGCATTCTCCCTGGGGTCGCTCGTCAACCGCACCGATTACGAATACGCCGAAGGCGGCAAGGACAACTTCTATTCCCTGGCCATGAAGTGGAACTACAACCGCTACCTGGTGGGCAAGACCGTTGAATTCTTTACGAATGGCGAAGTGGGCAAACCTATCGATGGCCCAGCGGAGTACTCCCTGGATGCGGAAATGGGCCTGCGCTACAAAGTTACCGAGTGGGCTTCGCTCAACCTCAAGGCTGAACGCGACGTCATCAGTGGCGACTCGGAAAGCAGCCTGAGCAAAACCCGCTATACCGCAGGGTTCGGCGTGGCCTGGTAACACCCTTCGACAAATCCCGGCAGGGGCGCCTCTGGCAACCGGCGCGTAGATTGATTACCTTGTGTTGAGATCCATTCCCATGAGTCATGGGCGGCTGAATACCCGAGGAGTCAACGTTGAGCGCACAGGTTGCCAAGAACGCCCGAGAGCTGTTGCTCAAGGAATACCGTGGGGCTCTCGCCACACAGTCCAAAGCCATGCCGGGTTTCCCTTTCGGTTCGGTCGTGCCGTATTGCCTGGATGAGCAGGGCCGTCCGTTGATCCTCATCAGCCGTATTGCCCAGCACACCCACAACCTGCAAAAAGACCCTAAGTGTTCGTTGCTGGTGGGTGAGCGTGAGGCGGATGACGTGCAGTCCGTCGGGCGCCTGACCTACCTGGCTGAGGCCGTAAAACTCGAGGAGGGCGCTGCCATAGAGGCAGCGGCCGAGCGTTATTACCGCTACTTTCCCGATTCGGCCAACTACCACAAAGCCCACGACTTCGACTTCTGGGTGCTCAAGCCGGTGCGCCACCGTTACATCGGCGGCTTTGGGGCGATTCACTGGGTCGACCAGTTGACCCTGGCCAACCCGTTTGCGGGCACGGCTGAGCGCAACATGATCGAACACATGAACAGCGATCACGCCAAGGCCATCGCCCACTACGTCGACTTGGCCGGTTTGCCGACCTCCGAGCCTGCGCAGTTGGCCGGTATCGACAGCGAAGGCATGCACCTGCGTATCGGCCAATCCTTATATTGGTTACCGTTCGCGGAGCCTTGCAACACTCCGACACAAGTGCGCGAAGCTCTGGTTTCACTGGCTCACGCTGACGTCTGGCCAAAAAAAGAAGCGGCTGACGCTTGAATTCACGAAATGGCGACGTCATCTAAAGTGGACTGGCAAGGCATTCTTGCGTTGAGGAACCATTTGATGCGCCCTTTTTTATTGCTCTTTCTGCTGTTCCCGGTGTTGGAGCTGTTCGTATTCGTTCAAGTCAGCAGTGCGATCGGCTTTTTCCCGGCCCTGCTGTTGATCATTCTCGGCTCGATGCTCGGCGTATTGGTGCTGCGCGTCGCCGGCCTGGCCACGGCACTGCGTGCCCGTGAAAGCCTGAATCGTGGCGAGCTGCCCGCACAGACCATGCTTGAAGGCCTGATGATGGCCCTGGCCGGTGGCCTGTTGATCCTGCCGGGCTTTATCAGCGATGTGGTCGGCCTGGTGATGTTGCTGCCAGTCACTCGCAAGCTGCTGGCCGGCAAGATGCGCCAGCGTGCCGAAGAGGCGGCGATTCGCCAGCGTGCGTTCGCCGATGACCTGCAACCCCGTGGCGGTCCGGCTCCGCGCCAGCCACTGGGGCGTGAAGGTGATGTGATCGAAGGCGAATTCGAACAGCGCGACAGCAAATAACCGCTTCACTGGCACGGCACCTCAGGGTGCCGTGTTGCTTTGAGCCGTCGACACACGCAAAAAATTTCCGTCGGGGCCCCTTGTAATAAGCTTATGCGCCCTTATGTAACGGTCACCGCAAGGTTTCTGGTGGTGACACCAGACAGACTTCCGCGTCTTGCTTGGCGAGGCGCGACCGGCACTGCCGGAATACAACCTGCCGGTACTGATACCGGCCGATGAAAAACACAATTAGGAGAGATCGACAATGAGCAAGCTTCGTCCTCTGCACGACCGCGTCGTAATCCGTCGCAGCGAAGAAGAAAAGAAAACCGCTGGCGGTATCGTTCTGCCAGGTTCGGCTGCTGAAAAAGCCAACCACGGTGTGATCGTCGCTGCAGGCCCAGGCAAGACCCTGGAAAACGGTGACGTGCGTGCGCTGGCCGTTAAAGTCGGTGACAAGGTTGTATTTGGTCCTTACTCCGGCAGCAACACTGTGAAAGTCGACGGCGAAGACCTGCTGGTTATGGCTGAGAACGAGATTCTCGCTGTTCTGGAAGACTGATTTCCCCGCTCATTTTCCCGTTACTCCAAAGTATTTAAGGAATATCGATCATGGCTGCTAAAGAAGTTAAATTCGGCGATTCCGCCCGCAAAAAAATGCTCACCGGTGTCAACATCCTGGCTGACGCAGTAAAAGCGACCTTGGGCCCTAAAGGCCGTAACGTGATCATCGAGAAGAGCTTCGGCGCTCCGACCATCACCAAGGACGGCGTTTCGGTAGCAAAAGAAATCGAACTCGAAGATCGTTTCGAAAACATGGGCGCGCAGCTGGTCAAAGACGTTGCCTCCCGTGCCAACGATGACGCAGGCGACGGCACCACCACCGCTACCGTTCTGGCTCAGGCAATCGTCAACGAAGGCTACAAAGCCGTCGCTGCCGGCATGAACCCGATGGACCTCAAGCGCGGCATCGACAAGGCGACCATCGCCATCGTTGCTGAGCTGAAAAACCTGTCCAAGCCATGCGCTGACACCAAGGCTATTGCCCAGGTAGGTACCATCTCCGCCAACTCCGACAGCTCCATCGGCGACATCATTGCCGAAGCCATGGAAAAAGTCGGCAAAGAAGGCGTGATCACCGTTGAAGAAGGTTCTGGCCTGGAAAACGAACTGTCGGTTGTAGAAGGCATGCAGTTCGACCGTGGCTACTTGTCCCCGTACTTCGTCAACAAGCCAGAAACCATGGTTGCCGAGCTGGACAGCCCGCTGATCCTGCTGGTCGACAAAAAGATCTCCAACATCCGCGAAATGCTGCCAGTACTGGAAGCTGTTGCCAAAGCCGGCCGCCCACTGCTGATCGTTTCCGAAGACGTTGAAGGCGAAGCCCTGGCGACGTTGGTAGTGAACAACATGCGTGGCATCGTTAAAGTCGCAGCCGTCAAGGCTCCAGGCTTCGGCGACCGTCGCAAGGCAATGCTGCAGGACATAGCCGTTCTGACCGGCGGTACCGTTATCTCCGAAGAGATCGGCCTGAGCCTGGAAAGCGCCACCCTGGAAAACCTGGGTAGTGCCAAGCGCGTGACCATCTCCAAAGAAAACACCATCATCGTTGACGGTGCTGGCGTTGAAGGCGACATCCAATCGCGCATCACTCAGATCCGCGCCCAGGTTGCCGAGACTTCGTCCGACTACGACCGTGAAAAACTGCAAGAACGTCTGGCCAAGCTGTCCGGCGGCGTTGCCGTGATCAAGGTTGGCGCGGGTTCCGAAGTTGAAATGAAAGAGAAGAAAGCACGCGTTGAAGACGCCCTGCACGCAACCCGCGCAGCCGTCGAAGAAGGCGTGGTACCTGGCGGTGGCGTTGCGCTGATCCGTGCGCTGGAAGCCCTTACTAACCTGACCGGCGACAACGCTGACCAGAACGTCGGTATCGCTGTACTGCGTCGTGCTGTTGAAGCACCACTGCGCCAGATCGCTGCCAACTCCGGCGACGAGCCAAGCGTTGTGGTCAACGAAGTCAAGAACGGCAAAGGTAACTACGGTTACAACGCTGCGACTGGCGTCTACGGCGACATGATCGAAATGGGCATCCTGGACCCTACCAAGGTGACTCGTTCGGCATTGCAAGCTGCAGCCTCCATCGGTGGCCTGATCCTGACCACCGAAGCTGCCATTGCTGACAAGCCTAAGGCTGAAGGCGCTGGCGGTGGCGGTATGCCAGACATGGGCGGCATGGGTGGCATGGGCGGCATGATGTAAGCCAGCCTTACCCCCGTACTGAAAAAGCCCCGCCTGCAGTGATGCAGGCGGGGCTTTTTTATTGTTTGAATTTGAAATGCAGCCAACTGTGGGCGCTGGCTGGCCTGCGAGGGTGCCCTGCGAACCGATGAGGCGTTGAATTAACCGCAAATTTTCGCCCTGGCACTGTCTCCATTGTGTGAAGCCATAGTGAAAATCTCGTTCAATATAAATCTTGGTTGAAAAGCTTTATCAGCGTGCCCTCCAGGCCTATCCCTGAGCCACACTTGGCCTTAAGCTGCGCGAGCCAACACGGCTGTTACCGCGTACGGAGACACTGCCCATGCGAATTCTATTGGTTGAAGACAACCGCGATATTCTGGCCAACCTGGCCGACTACCTGGGGCTGAAAGGCTACACCGTAGACTGTGCGCAGGACGGTTTGTCGGGCCTGCACCTGGCCGCCACCGAGCATTACGATTTGATCGTGCTCGATATCATGCTGCCCGGCATCGATGGCTACACCCTGTGCAAACGCCTGCGCGAAGACGCGCGCCGTGACACGCCGGTGATCATGCTCACCGCCCGCGATCAACTGGATGACCGGCTGCAAGGCTTCAAGTCTGGTGCCGACGATTACCTGCTCAAACCTTTTGCCTTGTCGGAATTGGCGGCGCGGATCGAAGCCGTGCTGCGCCGTGCACAGGGCGGCGGTCGCCGCACGCTGCAGGTGGCTGACTTGAGCTACGACCTCGACACCCTGGAAGTCACTCGCGAAGGTCGCCTGCTCAAGCTCAACCCGGTCGGCCTGAAGCTGCTGGCGGTGCTGATGCAGAAGAGCCCGCACGTGCTACGCCGCGAAATTCTCGAAGAAGCCCTGTGGGGCGATGACTGCCCGGACAGCGACAGCCTGCGCAGCCACGTCCACCAATTGCGCCAAGTGATCGATAAACCGTTCGCCAAGCCATTGCTGCAAACCGTGCACGGCGTCGGTTATCGCTTGGCCGAGGGGCGTGATGGAGTTTAAGCAGAGCCTTGCCCAACGGATCATCATTGCCTTTGCGTTGATGAGTGCATTGGTGGCGGGCGCCTTCGCCATGGGCATCGTCGCGACCGTGCACCTTGTGGAAGAAAAACTGATCTCGGCGGGCCTGGGCGGTGACCTGCAGCGCCTGTTGCTGATGGACACCGTCGAGGACTGGCGCCACCGGCCTGAGCCGGACCAGCTGTTTTACTTCAGCGGTGGCCCCGGCGATTTTGAATTGCCCAAGGATCTGCGTCACCTCGAACCCGGTTTCCACGAAGTGTTCCGCGAGTCGCTCTCTTACCACGCCATGGTTGAAGTGGTCGACGGCCGGCGCTATGTGCTGCTGCAGGATCAAAGCGATTTCGAAGAGCGCGAGCGCGTGCTGTTTGCCGTGGTGCTGGTGGGTTTTGTGCTCAGCCTGGCACTGGCGGTGTTCCTCGGCTGGGTGCTCGCCCGCAAAGTGATGGCGCCGGTCGTACGCCTGGCCCGCCAGGTGCGTCACCGTGACCAATTGCTGGGCCTGGCACCACCGCTGGCGCCGGATTACGCGGCGGATGAAGTGGGTGAGTTGGCCGTGGCCTTCGATGCCACGCTGGGGCGCTTGCGCCAGGCGCTGTCTCGTGAGCAGTTGTTTACCAGTGACGTGAGCCACGAATTGCGCACCCCCTTGATGGTACTGGCGAGTTCTTGCGAGCTGTTGCTGGAAAATCCGGCCATTGATCAGCGAGGCCGTAGCCAGGTCGAGCGGATCGCCCGTGCTTGCGAAGAAATGCGTGAGCTGGTGCAGACCTTTCTCATGCTGGCCCGTGCCCAGCGTGACGATGGCAGCATGTCACCGCAGGTCAGCCTGGAGCAGGTCGCCGATGATCTGCTCGGCATCTGGCGCGAGCCCATTGAGCGTAAGGGCCTGGAGTTGATCTACCAGCCGGGTAACCCGCTGGACACCCGCTACAACGCCACCTTCCTGCATGCGGTGATGGGCAATCTGTTGCGCAATGCCTTGCACTACACCGAGCACGGCTTTATCCGCTTGACCCTCGAGCCGAGTGGCTTTGTGGTGGAAGACTCCGGCGTGGGGATTCCCGAAGACAAGCGCGAAGCGATGTTCGAGCCTTTCGTGCGCGGCAGCGAAAAACGCGGTGACGGCCTGGGCCTCGGTTTGTCACTGGTTCAGCGTATCTGTGAGAACCAGGGCTGGAGCGTGAGCCTCAGCACCATGGAGCCGAATGGCTGCCGTTTTCATGTGCAACTGAGCCAGGTCTAAGCCTGGCTCCACCCCCCTGCCGTTATCCTGCCAGAGTTCCCCGTAATTCGGCGAACATGGCCCCATGCTATTGCTTGTGTCTGTAAAGTCTTGAAATGTATGAGATCGGACAGGACAAGTTTTTCACAACGGGTTGACCTGTTGATCACAGGCTGCTGCTTAAGGTTGTAGGCATCAGCAACTGGAGATCCGCAGATGTCTACCCCGATAAAGCTCGAATTTTCCGAAAAGTACGACGACGAGCACGCCCACGACTATTTGCTCAAGCATCAGGACAATCTGGCACGCCGGCTGTCCCATAAACGCGACGCGCAATTGGCCCGTGGTGCGTTGGCGATGGCCGGTGAGCCTGGTTTGGTGCTGGATTTGCCCTGCGGTGCCGGGCGCTTCTGGCCGCTGCTGGCCGAAAAACCCAATCGTGTGATCATCGGCGCTGACAACTCTGCCTCGATGTTGAAGGTGGCGACGGCCGCTCAACCCGCCGATGTGGTGAAACGGGTACGGCCCTTGCAGACATCCGCGTTTGATATCGATCTGCCGGATAACGCTGTGGATAGCATTTTTTGTATGCGCCTGTTGCACCACATTGGTGATCCGGCGCATCGGGCGGCGGTATTGCGGGAGTTTCAGCGCGTTACCCGTGACAGCGTGATCATTTCGCTGTGGGTCGATGGCAACTTCAAAGCCTGGAAACGCAAGCGTCTCGAAGGGCAGCGTCGCAAAAAAGGTGAGCAGGAAGGTTACCAAAACAGATTTGTGTTACCGGCTGCTACTGTCGAAGCGGAATTCGAGGAAGCCGGCTTTCGTGTTCAGGAATCCCTGGACTTCATACCGCTCTACGCCATGTGGCGGGTGTACGTATTACGCAAGAGGTAACAGGATGGCAGTTGAGTGCGTAGCAGGCAGTCACGTAGCGCCCGAAGAGCGATTCGATTATTTCTGGCGCCAGCAGGGTGAGTGGGTCGAGGAGCCCAACCGCCGGCGCGGTGGTGAAAGTGGCGTGCAGCGCGTGATAAGTCCCAATGGACGTTTGCTCTACTGCAAGCGCCAGACCGGGCATATTTACCGCAGTTGGCTGCACCCCTTCGGCCGTCCCACCGTGCTGCGTGAGCGCGATGCCATCAAAGGCCTGCGCCTGTTGGACGTACGCGTTCCGGAAATGGTCTTTTGCGAGGCACGCCGCGACCCCGAGCACCGTTGGCAGGCACTGCTGGTGACCGCAGCCCTTGATGGCTTTGACGAAATTGAAAACTGGTACGCCGCCGGTGGTCGCGAGCAATACGGCGAGCAGGTGCATGAACGCGTGCTCAAGGAATTGGCCGGCACCCTGGCGCGCATGCACAAGGGGCGTTGGCAGCATGGCTGTCTGTACATCAAGCATATTTTTGTGCGGGTGACAGGCGAAGGTGATTCGGCCAATGTCGAAGTGGCGCTGCTGGATTTCGAGAAATGCCGCCAGCGCTTGACCGCTTATCGGGCGGCCTCCCATGACATGCTGCAATTGCGCCGCCATTCGTCGTGGAACGATACCGATTGGAAAAAACTCAGCTACTTTTACGAGACGGCGTTTGGCAGCGCTATCAAGGGTTTAACCAGATGAAGCTAGAAATAGCACGAGGTTTATTTTTGGTCGGTGCGCTGGGCGTTGCAGCCTTGGCGCTGGCGGCGTGGGAGCAGCCTCGCACACAGGTGCTCAGTGCAACGCAGAGTGGCGGGCAATGCCTGTTACCGCGCGTGGCCAAGGCGAGCACAGCGGTCAAGCCTGATCATGAGTTACTGCTCTTTATGTTCGGCATGTCTCAAGGGATGAGGCCACAGAGTTGAAACGATTCAAACCAACATGAAAAGACCTCGCAGTGCGAGGTTTTTTTTTGCAAAGTAGGTCGGTGTCTACCTGTTTAACCCGCTAACGCGGTGTAGCCGCTATTGCTAAAGTTGATAAGCGCGCTTGCCTCAGTGTGTGGGTTAGCGCCATCACTTGTGAAGCCAGTCAGATGGCCAGGACCGATGTCGTCAAACCCCTCGTCAAGCCTATAAAAGGTGGGGTTTGCGTCGAGGTAGTTTGCAACTTTAGCGATGTTGTACGCTGCGTTGGCACGCGACTCGGCATTTGTGTTGTTCTCGCTCCAGTCGCCTGTCAGTGCCTTCAGTTTCTCGAGAATCCTGGCACCACCTTGAATTCCAGCCAAGGACTCTTCCAACCTGCCAATGATTGGATTCGCGTTGAGGATTTGATCAGCTGTGCGCTTATCACCTTCAGGCCGCCCGGAAGGGGACGGAGGTATTTTCTGAGGGCGTTTTTCATTGTCTGAGGCAAGCGGAGTGCCGTGATTGCCCAAGGCTGCGTAACCTTCCTCGCTGAATTTTTTCACGAGGTCGGCCTCAGAGCCTTTCACAATCGTGACTTCATCGAAGGGCGGTGGGAGTGGGTCCTGATGTTCACCCGTGATCTTGCCGTCACCTTGCTTGCTCGGGTTTCTAGCGGATTCCTTTACGTCGAGGCCATCGATGTAATTGAACAGACGTGCAGCATTAAAGGCTGCATCCGCACGTTTTTCCGGATCCGGATTGCTGCCGGTCCAGTCACCCAGATGCTTGAACAGCGATTCTTTCGTAATAGACGAGGGCAAGTTGTTCAAGATGGGATTGTCCTTGATGATCTGTTCTGCTGTGCGACGGTCCCCTTTTGGTCTTCCGGTGGCGCCGTTCGGGGCGTAGTCAATATTGTTTTCAGTCCTTGAGGTTTGATCGCTCTTGGTGGTGTCCGTTTTCGAGGCGTTCTGCTGGTCTTTTATCCTGGCTTTTTCGGCTTCTATGGCTGTGTTTTCCGCCTTTTGTGATTCTGCCTCTGGGTCTATCAATGCCGAGTAGCCGTGTTGCAGGAAGTTCTCCATTAGTTCCGCATTACTGGCTTCACGGGGTGGATAACCAGCGTACCGAAGGCCATCAGTCGCCTCACTGTTGGGTCTGCTATTGGCCGTTCTGCTGTCTTTCCCGGATTCGATGTAACTGAACACTCGGGCAGCGTTGTACGCAGCATCGGCCCTCGACTTGGGGTCGGGGTTGTTCGGCGTCCAGTCACCCACCTGCTTGTAGAGTCGCTCTTTGTAACCTTTCGGGTAGTCGATTTTGTCGAAGATATCCAATGAGGGATTGGCCTGGAGAATGTCCTCAGCGCTTCGATGATCGCCGTACGGCCTGCCAGTGGCGTGGGACGGGGGGGCGGCGTTGTCTTTTTCAGTGGCCAAGACACCGCTTGTCTGGCTGGTTGATGGCGTCTGGCTTTTTAAGCAAGTGTTCAGGGGGACGGCATAGTTTGATGGTTTGAGTTCCATTTCTTCTTTTTACCTGGAGGTTAGATCGTGCCTGTAGTGGCGGTCGATAGGACCTTGGTTCCAAAGTCTGTAAAAAGTCGAGTTAGCGGCATTCTTTAGGCGTTGCAGGGTTTAGCCGTCGTTTAGATCGTTCGATCCTGTTTGGCAAGCAACGTATAGACACAGGGCAATACAAACAGCGTAAACAAAGTGCCAACCGACATCCCTGTCGCAATCACCATTCCGATATCAAACCGGCTCACCAGCCACCTCCAGGCTCAGGTTCACACCTTGTAAGGCTTTGAGTGAGCCGACGGATGGAAGGCGCTGTTGCCAGGATTGTTCGACCACCGTCGCGACCGCCACGCTGACCGCCGGTTTTGGCTTGGAAAAGACCTGGATCTGCTGGTAGATGGAAAAGGCTTTGTAGCCCCCCAGCAGCATGACGATTGACAGGACGATACCCAACATGATAAGCATGCGACGGCGCAGCATATTCCAATTCCCTGGAAAACATTGGCAGGCGATTTTTTGTAGAAGTGTAGTGGGTATTCCAGACGGTGTTTATCACCGGGAACAGGGCCAGGACTGGCCCTGTTCAGAGGGGAGCGTCAGATCAGATGCAGATGGTTATCCCAGAGCCCTGCCGGCAATTCCAACGGTTTTGCTGCCAACTGTTTCTGACGGCAATCGTAGAACCGGCAACGGCCTTGGCCCGAGGTCACGACAAAACCATCCTCGACGGCACCGACACCGGCACAGTCGGGTAATGGTCCATCCAGGCGCAGCTCGCCACTGTCCATGTCCCAGATAAAGAAGCGGTTGCCCCGTGGGGCGGTCAACGCCACCAGGCGCAATTCACTGTGCACCGCGACGCTGGCGGTGTAGTGCCCCATCGACTGCAACTGCTCATCGGCCACCGGGAACGCGACGAAAGGCTGGCCCGGTCGCTTGATCGCCAACAATTCGGAACGCTCCTGGGACGGCCCCATGAACTGCTGCCCGGTAAGGATGGTGCCATCGCTGGCGATCCCCATATGGCGCACGCTGTTCATCTGCTGGCCGAGGGTTTCCTTACTGATCAGCGTACCGTCGCGGTGCATCAGCACGAGACTCGGTTCCATGGCGTTGAGGTTCATCTCCACGCGGCTTTCGGCTTCGGTGCGAATGCCGCCGTTGGCCACCACCAGGGTTTCGCCGTCGGGCATCCACGACACCTGATGTGGGCCGATCCCATGGGTGGAAATCTCGCCACTGTGCACCAGCCGCTCGCCTTCGAACCTGTACACACCGAGCAGGCCACGGCCGGGGTCGGACGTGTCGTTTTCGGTGGCGTACAGCCAGTCGCCGCTTTTGTGAATGACCGCATGGCCATAGAAGTGGCGATTGGCGTGGGAGGTGATGGTTTGCAGCAGCGCACCACTGCGCAGGTCGATCAGATAACTCTCAGTGCCTGGGCGACGGGCAACAAACAGTGCAATGGGCAGCGTCGGGTGGTTGATGATGTCGTGACAGCGCTGGCCGACCTGGGTGGCAAACACTTGCTTGCCGTCCAGGCGATAGCCCACAGCGTAGTGCTTGCCGTCCGCATCATCGCGCGCCGAGAGCAGCAGCGGGCTTTTGTCTTTGCTTTTGAACAGCGTCCAGCCACCCAAGGTGAGCGCACTGAGCAGCATGCTGCCAACCGCCAAAGCCTGTCGCCTAAGCATCATCAGTCACCGTCGTTGGCATTGAAGCCCAGTTGGATGCCCAGCGCTTTGGCCAGCTCGCCTTCGTGCAGGCGGTGGACAACGTTGAGGCTGTCATAAATGTCGTTGAGCTGCTGGCGTCCGGCGTCGTCGGCCAGCAGTTCGTTGAAGGTACGCTGGTTGCTGTCTAACAGCTTCAGCGACGCGGCATAGGCGGCATCGATCTTGTCGGCCAACGGCTTCTGCTCGGCAGGCAACAGGCCGCGTAGGCCTTTGTTGTCGACGCCGACCCACACAGTCTGGGCCGCCGCGAGGCTGGCCTCGAGGCTTTGCAGGGACGACTGGCTGCGCCACGCATCGGCCTGGAATGGCTGCGGGATACCCTTGGTCTGGCGACCCATCGGCGTGCCGAGTTTTTTCTTCAGGGTGTCCAGTGCGGTCACCTGGACGCGCAGCAGGTCAGCGATGGCTTCGTGGGAGTCCGCGTAGCGCTGGTTAGGAAACTTGGTCATCTGCGCAAGCATGCCGTCGGTGCTGTTCCAGCTGGCCAGGATTTCTTCGGCCAGGGCCTTCTGACGGTCGCCGATAGCCACCAGCAGCGGGCAGTAACGGGCTTTCTGAGCGTCGTCGGCGATGTCGGTCTTGGCGTCGTAGAGGATGTATTCGTAGGCCGACAGGCCTTGCACGACCACGCTGGACTTGGCCAGGGCCGCGACGTCGATCTGTGGCTGGCTGTCGACCAGTTGTTCGACTTGGCGGCCGACCAGGTTTTTCTTGTCCGGCCAGAACTGCACCTGCCAAGCACGGTTGCCCTCGGCTAGCGGGCCGATCAGCAGCGGTTGCAACTCGGCCCAGGCCTTTTGCGCATGCAGGAAGTCGGCGCGGGCGGTGTCCAGGCTTTCCTTGCCTTGGCAGTAAGCCAGGGCGCTGACGGCCAGTTGGCGGTCGGCTTCAACCCAACGGCTGTACGTCGGCAAAATCACTTGCTTGGCGATAGCCGCCGAGGTCACTGCTTGCGGGTCTTGCGGTGAGCAAGCGCCGAGGGCGAGTGCGGCAAGGCTGGTGAACAACAACTTGGGACGGAACATGTCGAGCTCCCTTCTGTAATTGGGGCAAAGCTTATAAAGAATTTAGGAACGCCAGCAACGCAGCGCGCTGCTCGGCATTGAAAGACAACACATGCTGCTGCGCCGCTTGTGCTTCGCCGCCGTGCCACAGCACGGCTTCGAGCAGGTTGCGCGCGCGGCCGTCATGCAAGAACTGGGTGTGGCCACTCACGGTCTGCGTCAGGCCAATGCCCCACAACGGCGGCGTGCGCCAGTCTCGGCCACCGGCCTTGAATTCGCTACGGTTGTCGGTCAATCCGTCGCCCATATCGTGTAACAGCAGGTCGCTGTAGGGGCGGATCACTTGGCTGGCCAGTTCAGGTTCGGAGGCAGAGGCGGCCGTGGTGAACGCGGGTGTGTGGCAACCCTGGCAGCCCGCTTGATAGAACAGATTTTTACCGGCCAGCACTTGCGGCGAGTTGACGTCGCGGCGCACTGGCACCGCCAGGTTGCGCGTGTAGAACAGCACCAGGCGCAGAATGTTGTCGCTGACTTCAGGCTCGCCGTCGGGGCCATTGCCGTTAGGCGCCTGCTTGCAGGCGACTTGAGCATCGGTGCAGTCATCGAACGGTCTCAGGGACGTGGTGAGGCCCATATCACCAGAAAACGCGTGAACATTTTGTTGATTGAGGTTGGGTTGCCCGGCTTTCCAGCCGAAACGCCCCAGCACGGTTTTTTGCTGGGCGTCGTCCCAGACCCAATTGGCGCGGCCGACGATGGCTTCTTTGTCGGCCGTCTTGGGGTCACTGTTGCGCAGGATATCGGCGTCGCTGATGGCTTCCAGCAGGCCCAGGCCGATCATCGGCGGGGCGATGCGCGCGGAGAAGCGTGTATCCGGATGCATCGGGCCGTAGCCAAGCTGGGTGAATTGCAGGGCCGGCTTGCGTAGTTCGACTACCGTGCCGTCCGTGAAGGTAACGTTGACCGGCGTGTAGTCGACCCGCACCTTGCCTTCGGGCGCAACGCCGGGCACGGCCATGTCTTGCAGTTGCCCGCCGTAGACCGGTTCGGGCACTACGCCGATTTGTTCGATCAGCTTGGCATACGCAGGGCTACTTGGAATGGACAGGCGCACCAGCATCGACACCGCATTCGGTGCGTCGGGCAACGGTGGGTGCCCACGGCCGTCTTTTATATGGCAGTTCTGGCAGGCATTCGTATTGAACAACGGGCCCAGGCCATCACGCGCCGTGGTGGTGGACGGCGCGATCACCCATGGGCTGCGAAAGAAGCTGTTGCCCACGCTGAAATCCAGGCGCCGCGTGGCTGATAAGTTGGCCGAAGGCAGGGAAAACGCGTTCTGGTCGCGCTTGTTCACCGTCGCTGCGCCGCCCGCCCGTGATTCACCGGGCTCGGCCTTGGTGAACCTGGGTGCGTCATCGCAGGCCGCCAGGCTCAAGGACAGCAGTACTGCGGACAGGCGAAAAAACGGACGGAACATCGAAAGCCCTAAGCGAATGCGCAAATTATGGGCGCAAAGTCTAACAGGGCAGGGCGCAATGAATAAGAGCAATTATCGTTTAGTGGCATCCCGATTCATTCCCGCTAGAATGACCGCACATTTTTCTCTGGAGGTGGCCAATGCAGGCTCTCGACGCTTTGCTCAACCGTGTTTCCGTGCCGCGCTTGCTGGAACCGGCCCCGACCCAGGAGCAGCGCGACGTGCTGTTCGCCGCCGCCATGCGGGCGCCCGACCACGGGCAGTTGCGCCCTTGGCGTTTCCTGACGGTGGAAGGCGCCGCCCGCGAGCAAATGGGCACGTTGCTGGCTGAGGCGGCGCGCCTGCAAGACGCTGAAGCGCCGCAAGCCGCCATCGACAAAGCCCAGAATGGCCCGCTGCGTGCGCCGTTGGTCGTGGTGGTGATTGCCCACTTGCAGGAACATTTCAAGGTGCCGAAGTCCGAGCAACTGCTGGCTGCGGCCTGCGCTGCCCATGGGATCCTGTTGGCGGCCTACGCCCAGGGGATTGGTGCGGTGTGGCGCACTGGCGAATTGTCCTACTCGGCGCACGTTGCTAAAGGCCTGGGGCTGACGGCGGATGAGGAAGTGATTGGTTTCCTGTATCTGGGTACGCCGCAAAATCCGCCGCGTACTGCGCCGAAAGAGGATGTGGCGGCGTTTGTTCAAGCCTGGCCCGGTCGTTAAGTCGCTGCAAATCTGCTTTATGTGGGAGCTGGCTTGCCTGCGATGGCGGTGGGTCAGTCAATGATGTGTTGCTGATGCACCGCCATCGCGGGCAAGCCCGCTCCCACAGAGGGCGTCTTTGAATTTGGCTCGAATGCAGGGGCGCCACTCAGCGCTATGTCTGAAACATCGGTGTCATAAATCAATTCATGCGCGGTAGGTGAATGCCTAGAGGCAGCGTTATGTGGGGTGTGTAAGCCGTTCCGGGCGTGACCAGATCCACAGGTTGCCCAGGCTCATGCCGGCAATCGCCAGGTAGATCGGCCAGCCGTGGTCGAGTATCGCCAGCATCAGAATCGCGCAGAGCAGCATGCTCACGGTGGCGCTGACCTTGGCCCGCCGCGTGATGATCTTGCCGTTGCGCCAGTTGGACAGGATCGGCCCGAACAGCCGGTGGTTTTCCAGCCAGGCGCTAAGGCGCGGCGAACTTTTGGTGGCGGCCCAGGCGGCCAACAGGATGAATTCGGTGGTGGGCAAACCCGGGATGACGATCGCCACCAATCCGATGCCCAGGCTGACGTAGGCCAGCAGGCCAAAGAGGATCTGCGCGATTTTCGAGGTGGATTGGGGTTTGCGGGTCATGGTGAAGCTTATCTGGTAGGGAAAATGCGAATTATCTGAGCTGGAATGCAATCAAGTGTGGGAGCTGGCTTGCCTGCGATAGCTGTGTGTCAGTCACTGCATCTATACCTGACGCACCGCTATCGCAGGCAAGCCAGCTCCCACATTGATCCGGTTCTACCGGAACATTACGCCAGTTCAGGGGCGCTAGCGTACGCCTGTTCCAGCAAGATGGTGAAGCGTACAAACGCGTCGACCGCGCCTTTTTCCACTGCGGCTTCCTCTTCGGCGCTGAACGCCAAGGCGTCGAGGGTGCGGGTGAAGCGCTTCCAGCCTTCGGCACGACCGCCGGCCGGTTCACCCAAGTGGCGGGCACCGAAGGTTTCGCTCAGGCCCAGGCCCACGGCGCGCTTGATCAGGAACGCAGCGCCCAGCTTGGAACCCTCGGAAACGAACAGCCAGCCGAGGGCTTCGGCCTTGCTCGGGTTCTTCACGGCGCCAGCCACCGGCGCAGGCACTTCGGTGTCCAGGTCGGCCAGGTCCTGCTTGGCGGCGTCGGCACGGCAGCGCTCCGCCAGGTCCGGCACGATCTTGATCAGTTCGGCATCGTTGTAAAGGGCCACCAATTCCGACTGGAACAGATACTGCGCCACCACGAAACGCGCGAAGTTGGCCTGGGTCTCGAACGGCGCGTGGGCTTTGACCAATGCGTCGAGCTTGGTGTGCGGCTCGTTCGTGATCTGGTTCAGGCGCTGGGAGCGCAGGCTTGGACGTTCTGCGGTAGGAGAAGCGGTCATGAATAAGTCCTTGAGAAGGGGAGCGCCTTATTGCTCTTAAAGAGAGCGGTTATCAACTAGACGAACAAGAAGACGCGGCACAGTAAAAAATCCTCACCCCGGCGATGAAATTTCGACGAGGTGAGTGGTGCGGGTCAGATGTCCCAGACCACGTTGATCGCAACGTTGCGACCCGGCTGAGTCAGGCGGTCGAGGTTGGCGGGTGAGGTCACACCGGCCTCGCCGACACCGTCGTAGCTGCGCACGTCATCCCAGTTCCAGTACTTCTTGTCGGTCAGGTTGTAAAGACCACCGTTGAGGGTCACGTCGTGGGTGACCTTATAGAAGGCGGTCAGGTCGACAATGCCGAAGCCTGGGGTCTTGAAGGGGCCAGTGGTGCTGCCGTCAGGCGCATGGAAGGTGGTGCTGTCGACGCGATTCTGTTTTTTCACCAGGGTCCAGCTCAGCAGGCCACCGTAGTTGTCCTGGTCGTAGCCCAGGCCGAATACGCCCTTGAGCGGGTTGATGCTGTTGAGCGCCTCGCCATTATCGTCGTTGCGGCCATAGGTGTAGCCAACCGAACCCTGGGTGTACATGCCTTGCGGTGCGCCAAACGCGTCAAGGTTCAGGCGCCCTTTGGCTTCGATCCCCTTGATGGTGGCGTGCTTGATGTTGTTGGCTTCGAATTGCTGTGAGGTGCTGCCGGCGACGGAGGCGTCCTCGTCGATAAAATCGCGGTATTTGTTGTAGAACACGGCGATATCAAACGAACCGGAGTCGAAGTTGCCACGAATCCCGGTTTCCACGCCCTTGCTGCTTTCCGGCTTGAGGTCCGGGTTGGGCTCGACGGTGTAGCCCTGCTGCAGGTTTTCGAAGCGGCCGTACAAGGCTTTGGCAGACGGTGTGCGGAAGCCTTCAGCGTATTGACCAAACCAGGTGTAGTGATCGGTCAGCGCGTAGGTCAGGCCGAATTTGGGCGTCACACGGTGCCAGGTTTTTTCCTTGTCACTGTGGGCGTAGATCCGCGTCGGGTCGACGGTGTTGAGGAACGCTTCAGTTAACTTGGGCTTGAGTTGGGTGTAGTCATAGCGCACCGCGGGCAGGAAGGTCCACTTGTCCCAAGTGATCTGGTCCTGCGCGAACAGCGAGTAAGTGTTGATAGTCGGGTCCGGGAAGTCGCTGGCTTTTTTCACGCTGTCGCTGGCCATCGGGCTGGGTGCGCCGATGGCCGTGCAACCGCTGCCGACCGCCAGGCAGGTGGCGGCGCCTTCGCGGGAGCCGGTGACTTTCTGTTGTTTGAGGGTGGTGCCATAGGTCAGTTGGTGATCGGTTTCACCCAGGCTGAAGGTCTTATCCAGCTGTGCGTCGAACACCCACTGTTTTTCTTCATAAAGGGTTTCGCGGGTGCGCAATACACGCCGTGATGGCTGGTAGATCTCGGCGGTGGTCTGGTCGGTCTTGGCGATCTGGTAGTTGAGGCTGGTCTTGATGTGATCGGCAATCGGCGATTCGAGGGCGAAGCGGTTTTCGATACCGAAACGTTCACGGGTGATGGTGTCGTTGCCCGACCGCGCCCGGTAGAAGTTGAAGCCGCGCCCGCCTGTGAACGGGCCGCCCACGGCATTCTTGAGGTTGACGTCGCGATCGTCCTTGAACTTCTCGTAAGTCAGGCCCAGTCGGTTGTCATCGCCATAATTCCAACCGAGCTTGGCCAGCACGTTAGTGGTGCGCGCATCCTCGGGGTTGGCACCGGTACGCGCCAGGCCCGTGGCGTTGTTGCCGTCGTAGGATTCCATTTCGTGACCATTACGCTGGCTCAGGTGCAGCAAGCCGTCGAAGTCCTGTACGCGCCCGGCGACGGTGGCGGAGGTCAACCAGCTCTCGTCGGCGGAGCTGTAGCCGGTCTTCAGGCGGGCGCCGACGTCCTGGCCGGGCTTGATGATGTCATCCGGGTCGAGGGTGAAATAGCTGACGGCGCCACCAATGGCGCTGCTGCCATACAGGGCCGAGGCCGGGCCGCGCAGGATTTCCACGCGCTTGACGATTTCCGGGTCCACGTAATTGCGGCGGGTCTTCGCGTAAGGGCCGTTGAAGAAATTGTCCGGCACTTCCACGCCATCCACCTGGGTGAGGATGCGGTCGCCGTCAATGCCACGAATGTTGTAGCCCGAGTTGCTCGCCCGGCCGCCGGCGCCGCCCACTGAGACGTTGGGCTCGTAACGCACTAGCTCGCGAAGTGTGTTCACGTTCTGGCGGTCCAGCTCCTCACGTTCATACACGCTGACGCTGCTCGGCACGCTATTTACATCCTGCTCGTTACGGGTGGCGCTGATAGTCACCTGCTGCAGGTTGAGGGTGCTTCCCGCTGCGCGCTTTTCCAGGACGATGTTGTTGTTGCCCAGTTTGCGGTAGCTCAAGTTGGTCCCCACCAACAGCCGATCCAGGGCTTTTTCCGGCGACAACGGGCCGCGTGCGCCAGGGGACGATACGCCCTGGCCGAGTTCCGCTGGCAGGCCGACTTGCCAACCGGTTACGGCGGTAAAGGCGTTGAGTGCCGAGACCAGCGGCTGCTGCTCGATGCTGAAGGTGTAGTTGCCATGGCTGCGCGGCGCAGGTTCGGCAGCAGCGGCCGTCATCACTGGCGCAGCGGCCAGTAGGATAGCCGCTGTCAGCAAGGACAGGACGGGCGAGGAGGACCGGCGGTTGAAACAAGAGGACATCGAGAGCGCTCCGGGATACGAATCTTATAGTTGCGAACCGAGACAAATAAGAATCAGTTGCATTGGCTAAGACGAGACGTACCACCGACAGCTATCGAGTAAAAATAATTCTCATTTAGTTCAAGATCACCAGCGCCGGGTATTCCGACAGCTTGGCCGAGGTGATGTGAGCCAGTGAACGCACGACGTCCAGGGGCTGGTCGAGGCGGTAATTGCCGGTGACGGCGACGCTGGCGAGCCGGTCGTTGGTGTTGACGATCCAGCCGGGGTAATAGCGGCGCAGTTCGGCGAGCACTTCGCTCATCGGACAGTTTTCGAAGATCAGCCGGCCTTGTACCCAGGCCAGGTCTTTGTTGGCGTCCAGCTTGGCAGGCTGGCCGAAGCCGTTGGGCCCGATGCGGATACTTTCACCGGCGCTCAGGCGCACGCGGGCATCGTCGAAGGTATTGCTCAGGTCGACATCGCCGCGCTGCACTTGCACTTGGGCTTCACCGTTGAGGTAGCGCACGGCGAAAGTGGTGTCGCGTACGCTGGCACGTACGGGGCCGGCGTCGATTTCCAGGGGCAGGCCATGACTGGGCACGACGTCGAAAAACGCCTCGCCCTGATACAGGCGGGCGATGCGCTGGTGGTCCTTGATGCTGCTGGAAAACGCCGAGTTGGTGTTGAGCAACACCTTCGAACCGTCGTCCAATTGCAGGCGCTGGCGTTCGCCCACCACGGTGAGGTGGTCAGCTTGCAGACGTACCGGCAGGTCGCTGAAGCTGAACAGGCCGATCAACAGCACGGCGGCGGTGGCCAACGGTTTCCAATGCGGTTTGACCCGGCGCCAGGCGCTGGGCTTGCGTGGCACGGCCAGGGCAACGGCGGCGCTGTGTACCGGCGCGCCACCCCAGGCTGCCTGGGCCTTGCCGAAGGCGCGGACGTGAGCCGGGTCACGCGTCAGCCAGGCTTCAAATTCGGCCTGCTGCCCGGGCTGCGGGCACTGCAAGGCGATCAGCCAGTCGAGGGCTTGGTCCATAGCCGTGTCTTGCAACACCTCATGAGCCAGCTCATGGGGCCGCAGTTTATTCGGGTCCGTCACGGTGTTCCTCGGGTCTTCGCCACGTTCTATTCAACTTTCGTACAGCCTGTGCCTACGCTTCTGTCGGGTGAAGCTTAAGGCCGATCCAGCCGTTCAGCCACACCTACACAGATGGCCATGATCAATTTCAGTTCCTTTTGCACGGTGCTCAAGGACACGTGCAACTGATCAGCAATCTGCTGGTAGCTGCAACCATGCAGGCGGCTGAGGATGAAAATCTGCTGCTGACGGGCGCTCAACTGGCCCAGGCTGACGCTCAGGGCCTCAAGCATTTGCTCGGCCTGGGTGGCGTCCTCGGGTGTACTGATAGGGGCGGCGACGCTTTGCAGAACGTCCAGCGGGACATCTTCCTGCAACGTGCGGGCCTGGATCCGACGCGCGCGCAGGTGATCCAGCGCCAGGTTGCGCGCCGTCTGATAGACAAAAGGTTCAAGGTGATCGATCGGCCGCTCGCTCAGGGCCCGGGTGACGCGCAGGTAGGTTTCCTGCAACAGGTCCTCGGCGGTGCTGTGATTATTCACCATCCGCTGCAAGGTGCGAAGCAGAATCACCCGTTGGGTGAGAAAGACATGGTTGAAGCGAGATTGGCTCACAGTGATACCAGACCGATATGCAGTTAATGATAATGCTTATCATCAACTCAAATGGCAAGGGGCACTTTGAGCGGTTTTGCACAGGACAAGTGTGGGAGCGAGCAAGCCCGCTCCCACACAAGCCCACTCCCACTGGATTACTCGGCGTTGCACAGCGCCAGGCAGTTATCCAGCATACGGTTGGAGAAGCCCCACTCGTTGTCGTACCACGCCAGCACTTTCAGCAACTTGCCACTGACCTTGGTGTGATTGGCATCGAAGATCGACGACAGCGGGTTGTGGTTGAAGTCACTGGAAACCAGCGGCAGGGTGTTGTAGCCGAGGATCTTCGAGTGCTGGCTGGCTTCTTTGAGCAGCGCGTTGACCTGTTCGGCAGTGGCTTCTTTCTTCAGCTGTACGGTGAGGTCCACCAGCGACACGTTGATCACCGGCACCCGCACGGCCATGCCGGTCAGTTTGCCCGCCAGTTCCGGCAGCACCAGGCCGACCGCTTCAGCCGCGCCGGTCTTGCTCGGTATCATGTTCTGGGTGGCCGAACGCGCGCGGTACGGGTCGGTGTGGTAGACGTCGGTGAGGTTCTGGTCGTTGGTGTAGGCGTGAATCGTGGTCATCAGGCCGCTTTCGATACCCAGCTCGCGGTGCAGCACTTGGGCCACAGGCGCCAGGCAGTTGGTGGTGCACGAGGCGTTGGAGATGATCTGGTGGGATTGACGCAAAATGTCGTGGTTCACGCCGTAGACCACAGTGGCGTCCGCGCCCTTGGCCGGTGCAGAGATGATCACCTTGCGCGCGCCAGCAGTAATATGGGCGGCAGCCTTGTCCCGGTCAGTGAACAGACCGGTGCATTCGAACACCACGTCGATCTTGTGTGCAGCCCATGGCAGGTCGGCCGGGTTGCGAATGGCACTGACGGCAATCCGGTCACCATTGACGGTCAGGCTTTCCTGATCGTGTGCGACCTCTGCTTCGAAAGTGCCATGCACGGTGTCGTATTTGAGCAGGTGGGCGTTGATCGAACTGTCGCCCAGATCATTGATGGCGACGATCTGCAAATCCTGGCGGTAGCCTTGGGTATACAGTGCGCGCAGGACATTACGGCCGATACGGCCAAAACCATTGATTGCGATACGAAGAGTCATTGGAGAGTGCCTGTCGTCGATTTGTTGTAAGAATTACAAGATTATTCGCATAAAAATAGAAAACAAGCCTTTTTAGTGGCAATATTTTGTTCAATCTACAACGAGTGACCTGAATCAACTGGTCCGATGATCCAAATGCCTACCTGCCATCCCATGCGCTGCGGGCGTTTGATCAACCCAGGAACGAGGGTCGCCACATCCGTTAGCCTGGAGTTCTACACATGCATCCCCGCGTTCTTGAGGTCACCGAACGGCTTATCGCCCGCAGCCGCGTCACTCGCGAGGCTTACCTTGCGCTCATTCGCGGTGCAGCCATCGACGGTCCGATGCGCGGTAAGCTGCAATGCGCCAACTTCGCCCACGGCGTGGCCGGTTGCGGCACTGAAGATAAAAATAGCCTGCGTATGATGAATGCCGCCAACGTGGCAATTGTTTCGTCATATAACGACATGCTCTCGGCGCATCAGCCGTACGAACACTTCCCGGAACAGATCAAAAAAGCCCTGCGCGAAGTCGGTTCGGTCGGCCAGTTCGCCGGTGGCACCCCCGCCATGTGCGACGGCGTGACTCAAGGCGAGCCAGGTATGGAGCTGAGCCTGCTCAGCCGTGAAGTGATTGCCATGTCCACGGCGGTAGCGCTGTCCCACAACATGTTTGACGCGGCGCTGATGCTCGGCATCTGCGACAAGATCGTCCCCGGCCTCATGATGGGCGCACTGCGCTACGGCCACCTGCCGATGATCTTCGTCCCGGGCGGCCCGATGCCGTCGGGCATCTCCAACAAACAGAAAGCCGATGTGCGCCAGCGCTATGCCGAAGGCAAGGCGACCCGCGAAGAGCTGCTGGAATCGGAGATGAAGTCCTACCACAGCCCTGGCACCTGCACCTTCTATGGCACTGCCAACACCAACCAATTGCTGATGGAAGTGATGGGCCTGCACTTGCCGGGCGCCTCGTTCGTCAACCCGTACACGCCGCTGCGTGACGCACTGACCCGCGAAGCCGCGCACCAGGTCACGCGCCTGACCAAGGCCAACGGCAGCTTCACGCCGATCGGCGAGATCGTCGACGAGAAGTCCATCGTCAACTCCATCGTCGCCCTCAACGCCACCGGCGGTTCCACCAACCACACGCTGCACATGCCGGCTATCGCCATGTCGGCGGGCATTATTCTCACCTGGCAGGACATGGCCGACCTCTCCGAGGTGGTGCCGACCCTGTCCCACGTGTATCCGAACGGCAAGGCGGACATCAACCACTTCCAGGCGGCGGGCGGCATGTCGTTCCTGATCCGTGAACTGCTTGAAGCCGGCCTGCTCCATGAAGACGTCAACACCGTGGCTGGCAAGGGCCTGAGCCGTTATATCCAGGAACCGTTCCTGGTGGATGGCGAGCTGGTCTGGCGCGACGGTCCGATCGAAAGCCTCGACGAAACCATCCTGCGCCCCGTGGCCCGTGCATTCTCGCCGGAAGGTGGTTTGCGTGTGATGGAAGGCAACCTCGGCCGCGGTGTGATGAAAGTCTCTGCTGTAGCCCCAGAGCACCAGATCGTCGAAGCGCCGGCGGTGGTGTTCCAGGATCAGCAGGACCTGGCCGATGCGTTCAAGGCCGGTCAGTTGGAAAAAGATTTCGTCGCGGTAATGCGCTTCCAGGGCCCGCGCTCCAACGGCATGCCCGAGCTGCACAAGATGACGCCGTTCCTGGGTGTACTGCAGGACCGTGGTTTCAAGGTGGCATTGGTGACAGACGGGCGTATGTCCGGCGCGTCGGGTAAGATTCCCGCCGCGATTCACGTCAACCCCGAAGCCCAAAGCGGCGGGCCGCTGGCGCGGGTGCGCGATGGCGATATCATTCGTGTGGATGGCGTTACCGGCACCTTGGAGCTTAAGGTGGACGCCGAAGCATTTGCAGCGCGCACGCCTGCCACGGGCCTTCTGGGCAATAACGTGGGGGCCGGTCGTGAGCTGTTTGCATTTATGCGCTTGGCCGCAAGCTCCGCAGAGCAGGGCGCCAGCGCCTTTACCTCTGCCCTGGAGACGCTTAAGTGAAGCTAGCGCTGGTCGGTGATATCGGTGGAACCAACGCGCGTTTCGCGTTGTGGCGGGACCAGGCGTTGCATTCGATCCGCGTGCATGCCACGGCGGATCATTCCAGCCCCGAAGAGGCGATCAAGGTTTATCTCAAGGAAGAAGGCCTGGAAATCGGTGACATCGGTGCGGTGTGCCTGTCGGTGGCCGGGCCGGTCAGTGGGGATGAATTTAAATTCACCAACAATCACTGGCGCCTGAGCAAGACCGCTTTCTGTAAAGCCTTGCAGGTGGATGAGCTGCTACTGGTCAACGACTTCTCGGCCATGGCCTTGGGCATGACGCGCTTGCAGCCCGACGAGTTTCGTGTGGTCTGCGAAGGCACGCCGGAGCCGTTGCGCCCGGCGGTGGTGATTGGTCCTGGCACCGGCCTGGGTGTTGGCACATTGCTGGATTTGGGCGGCGGGCGTTTCGCCGCATTGCCGGGCGAGGGCGGCCATGTCGACCTGCCTTTGAGCAGCCCGCGGGAAACCCAGTTGTGGCAGCACATCTACAACGAGATCGGCCACGTCAGCGCCGAAACCGCCTTGAGCGGAGGCGGCTTGCCGCGCCTGTATCGAGCGATTTGTGCAGTGGACGGGCACCCTCCGGTGCTGGACACGCCCGAAGCCATCACGGCGGCAGGCCTGGCCGGCGACCCGGTGGCGATGGAAGTGTTAGACCAGTTCAGCATCTGGCTGGGCCGAGTAGCCGGCAACAACGTGCTGACCACCGGCGGGCGAGGTGGCGTGTACATCGTGGGCGGCGTGATACCGAGGTTTGCCGACTTCTTTATCAGCAGCGGTTTCGCCAAGAGCTTCGCGGACAAAGGCTGCATGAGCGACTACTTCAAGGGCATTCCGGTGTGGTTGGTGACAGCCCCGTATTCTGGATTGACCGGGGCTGGCGTGGCTTTGGAGCAGGCGTTTGCGTAGGCCGTGATGGCCCCATTGCGAGCAAGTCGAAGGGGCCCTTGAGAGCAACAAATGACTTAAGCTTGGCCATAACAACAAGGAGGACCCCGTGAGCGTAATCAGTAAATCCATTCTCCTCGTCGACGACGACCAGGAAATCCGCGAGTTGCTGCAGACCTACCTCAGTCGCGCCGGTTTCCAGGTGCGTGGCGTGCCGGATGGCGCGGGGTTCCGCCAGGCGATGAACGAGGCGCCGTGCGACCTGGTCATCCTTGATGTGATGTTGCCGGACGAAGACGGTTTCAGCCTCTGCCGCTGGATCCGCCAGCACCCGCGCCAGGCGCAGGTGCCGATCATCATGCTCACTGCCAGCTCTGACGAAGCCGACCGCGTGATCGGCCTGGAGCTGGGAGCCGATGACTACATCGGCAAACCCTTCAGCCCCCGTGAGCTGCAGGCGCGGATCAAAGCGCTATTGCGCCGTTGCCAGTTTGGCCAGGAACGCAGCGTAGGCGGGGATGTGCTGGTGTTTGATGAGTGGCGCCTGGACATGATCAGCCACCGGCTGTTTCATGTGGATGGCGAAGAAGTGATCCTCTCCGGTGCCGACTTTGCCCTGCTCAAATTGTTTCTCGACCACCCCCAACAGATCCTCGACCGTGACACCATCGGCAACGCCACCCGTGGTCGCGACTTGATGCCGCTGGACCGTATCGTCGACATGGCTGTCAGCCGCCTGCGCCAACGCCTGCGCGATACCGAAAAACCCCCGAGGCTGATCCGCACCGTGCGCGGCAGCGGTTATCAACTGGCAGCCAGCGTGGTTGCCGGCAATGCCCACTGAACATGTGACCGAGCGCCGCCGCCGTTTCCCGGTGCCACGCTCGCTGCTGGGGCGCATGCTGCTACTGACGCTGCTGGCAGTGTTGTTTGCCCAGGCGCTGTCCAGCGTGATCTGGGTGTCGCAGTTGCGCGCCACCCAGCTCGAGGGCCTGGTCACCAGTGCCCGCAGCCTGGCGCATTCGATGACCGCCAGCGTGAGCTACTTCCGTTCGTTGCCGGTGGCGTACCGCCCGTTGGTCCTGGATCAATTGCGCAGCATGGGCGGCACCCGTTTCGTGGTCACCCTCAACGACCGACCGCTGGACATGGAGGTCTTGCCGCAGACCCCGCGCAAGCAGGCCGTGCTGGTGGCCGTGGATGAAGTGCTGCGCCAGACCCTCGGTGCCGACGTGCACATCTCGGTGGAGTTCGTCAGCACCGAAGACCTGCGCATCTTCAACGCCGGCCTGAAACTCGACGAATTGCCGCGCTCCTGGGCGCATTACGCGTTGACCCTGGAACCGGTGAATCCGCCCGTGTTGGTGACCCAGATCCAACTCGCCCCGGGCGAATGGCTGTACATCGCTTCGCTGCTGCCCGAGCCCTACACCAGTCTTGAAGAACAAGGCCTGCCGTCCCAGCAAGTGTGGTTTATCGTGCTGACCAGCGGTTTCCTGCTGCTGTTTATCGGCTTGTTGGTGCACTGGCAGAGTCGGCCCCTCAAACGCCTGGCGAGGGCGGCGCGGGATATGTCCTTGGGGGCTGACGTAGAGCCGGTAGCCGAAGGCGGCGGCAGCGAAGTGGTGGAAGTGGGCCGTGCGTTCAACGCGATGCGCGAACGTATCAGCCGCTACCTGACCGAGCGCAGCCAGTTGTTCAGCGCCATTTCCCATGATTTGCGCACACCGATTACCCGTCTGCGCCTGCGCGTGGAACTGCTTGAGGACGAAAACCTGCAAACCAAATTCGGCCGAGATCTTGATGAATTAGAGTTGCTGGTGAAAGGCGCGCTGCAATGCGTGAAAGACACCGATATTCACGAAAATATCGAGCCGGTGGACCTGAACCACGTGCTCGACTGCCTGGTGGAACCGTACCTGGCGCCGAACGGCAATGGGCGCGTCACCCAGCATGGCCGTGCACTGACCCCTTATCCCGGCAAGCCGCTGGCGCTCAAACGTTGCATCGGCAACCTGATCGACAACGCGTTGAAATACGGGCAGAACGCGCATTTGCACATCGAGGATGATGGCTCGGAGTTCGTTCTGCACGTGGATGACGAGGGGCCTGGGGTTCCGGAGCAGCGGCTGGAGCAAGTGTTTGAACCGCACTTTCGTCTGGCCGGGCACCAGCAGGGTTACGGCTTGGGATTAGGGATTGCGCGCAATATTGCCCACAGCCATGGCGGTGAAGTCAGTTTGCAGAACCTGCGTGAGGGCGGGTTGCGCGTGACTCTTCAACTGCCTCGCGGCCTCGACTGAATAAACGCGGATCCCACACGTTGATCTCCATCCGGTCAGATGCTTTGGCGCAATCTAGCCAAATCCCTCAATGGCGGCGCCCCAAACAACCGGCTGTATTCGCGGCTGAACTGTGACGCGCTCTCATACCCCACGCGATATCCCGCCGCCGACGCCTCGAGCCCCTCGGCAATCATCAACCGCCGCGCTTCCTGCAAGCGCAACTGTTTCTGGTATTGCAACGGGCTCATGGCTGTAATTGCCTTGAAGCGGTGGTGCAAGGTCGAGACGCTCAGGTTCACTTCCCTGGCCAAGTCGTCGATGCGCAGCGGTTGCTCGTAGTTGCTGTTCAACCACTTGATCGCCTGGCTCACTCGGTGGCTCTGGCTGTTGGCCACGGCAATTTCATACAACCGATAGCCCTGCGGACCCCGTAACAGGCGATAAAGAATTTCCCGATTGATCAGCGGCGCAAGCATGGCGATGTCTTTGGGCGTATCCAGCAACCGCGCCAGGCGCAGCACCGCGTCGAGTAACTGGTTGTCGATGCGGTCGACGTACATGCCGCGGGAGGTCGGGCGCGACGGCACACCCATCGGGCCGGCTTCCGCGATCAGCGCAGTGAGTTGGGCCGGGTCGATGTTGATCCTGATCGACAGGTTGGGGTCTTGCGGCGTGGCCTCCATGATCCGGCCAGCCACCGGCATCGCTACCGAGAACACCAGGTAATTGAGCGGGTCGTAGGCGAACACTTCATCCGCGAGGCGTACTTCCTTGCTGCCGCTGGCCAGAATGCACAGGGCCGGCTCCACCAGTACCGGCATGAAGTCGCGCGGTGCATTGTGGCGGTTCAGGTACAGCGAGGTGATTGCCGTACCGTATGAGCCGTCTTCCCAGGTATGCCGCTGCACAATGCTCGCCAGTTCGGCGCGCTGCTTTTCCATCTCGGCATCGAGGGGGAGGGATCGGGGTTCGGGCGACGGCATGGGGCGTCCTCTACAGGCTACTTCGATGGGATCAGCTTAGCGGCGGCTGTGCAAACAGTGTTACGTCGATTCTGCACAATCCTTGCCTGATCCTGCGGCACACCGTGAATCAGGCAATCGTGGGGACTGTCATCTCCCTGAAACAAGGCGGTTGCCCTTGGAATAAATGCCGGGGCCAAACGTCCTATCTGCGCTTCTCGCAGGATTGTGCAATAAGCCAGCAGGAATCGACTAACCGCGCCCGCACCTGCGCCGTTATCGTTGATCCTGTGGCAACACGCCCCCACAGTGCTTGCCGAGCATCACTTCTCAACGGGAGAGTCGAACATGTCCACCCCCATTCCCGCGAGCCATATGGCCTTTATCCGCGCCCGCACCGGGTGCAGCACCGAACTCGGTGCACGCTTGAGCAGTTTGATCGAACCGGGCCGCCAGGCTCAGGGTTGCCTGCAATTCTCGTTGCAGCGTTCCCAGGTCGACCCCGATGTCTGGCTGGTCTCGGGCTTTTGGAGCAGCGAGCAGGCGATGAGCGCCTACTTCAATTCTCCGGCCCTGATGATTTTTACCGAGCTGTTGAACGACAGGGTGGTTCGCAGCATGGACTTCCAGACCTTTACCGATGCCTCAGCCGCCAATGCCTATGGCGAGTACCTGCAACTCGCCGGTTAGGGTTTAGAATGGCCGACTTTCCATTGGCCAGGACCTGCAACATGGCACGTAAACAATTTGCTCAACACGAAGCCGTTTCCGCCGTCGTACCCGGAGAAGGTGGCTACAGCGCCGCCGTTGCCGTCAAGGCACTCGATGGCATGGGCGCACCTCGGTTTCACAAGATCCTTGATGGACAGACGTTCAAGACGGCTTCCGATGCTGATGATGCGGCCACTGTGCAATTGGAGCGATTGGTCGATGTCGATGAAGACGGTCAGCTGAGTTGGGCAACTGCCGAAAACTAGAGCGCGCTGCCGCTCCCACATTTAGACCGCAGGCCAATCAGGGTTTTGTGGCACCAGGGCGATACATCTTGAACAGCGCCTCCGGCCCTAGCTGGAAGTAATCTGCCGGCCCGCCGCCACGCAAAATCGGCTCGGCGGCGGCGGTGTCATAGATGCCATCCTTGAGCAGCCACTTGGCGATATGCACCGCGACCACCTCGCCCAGCACCAGCCAGCTCGGCACCAGCGCCTTGTCGGCACGTTGCAGTTGGATGATTTGCGTCACCTTGCACTCGAACGACACCGGGCTCTCGCCCACCCGTGGTACGCCAACGATCTTCGAAGCTACCGGCGTCAAGCCGGACAACTCGAATTCGTTTACCTCTGGCGATACGGCGGCGCAGCTCTGGTTCATCTGCTCGGCCAACGGGCGGGTCGCCAGGTTCCACACAAACTCGCCGGTCTGCTCGATGTTGTTCAGGCTGTCTTTGCGCCCGACGCTGGAAAACCCAATGATCGGCGGAATGTAGTTGAACGCATTGAAGAAGCTGTAGGGCGCCAGGTTCAGGCGGCCTGCGCTGTCGTGCGACGAGATCCAGCCGATTGGCCGTGGACCAACGATGGCATTGAATGGGTCATGGGGCAGGCCGTGGCCGATGGCGGGTTCGTAGAAATGGATATCGTCAGACATGAGCCGGGGTTCCTGCTACGCAATTCTGGGAGGCAGTCATAGTGCAGCCCGTGGCAGCGAATTTCCATCAAGCCATGGAATTTTCATTCATCGCCCACCTATTTTTCACAGCGGTCCGTTCAGTCTGCGCTCAAGGTCGACATCCCTATAAGTCGGCCATCGAAAGACTGAGCTTCGGAGCCTTCTACTTATGAATAAACTTCCTCAGATCACCCTGGCGTTCTGGGTCATGAAAATCTGCGCAACCACCTTGGGCGAAACCGCCGGGGACTTGTTGTCGATGACCCTAAATGTCGGTTACGCGATCAGTTCGATGATTTTGATCAGCGTGTTCCTGGTCACCCTGGTGACGCAACTCTGGTCCAAAACCTACAACCCGGTGCTGTATTGGATCGTGATTTTGTCCACCAGTACTGCGGGTACCACGATGTCCGACTTCATGGACCGTACCCTGGGGCTGGGTTACGCCACGGGGTCGATGATCCTGATCGTGATCCTGATGATCATCTTTGCGTTGTGGCACCTCAGCGGTGACTCGCTGAACGTGAACAAGGTGCAGACCTTCCGGGGTGAGTTGTTCTATTGGATGGCGATCCTGTTCTCCAACACCCTGGGCACCGCATTGGGCGACTTCCTGGCGGATGATTCGGGTCTCGGCTTCGCCGGTGGTGCCTTGTTGATTGGCTCGACCATCGCTGCGGTGGTGGCGCTCAAGTACTTCACCCAAATCTCGTCGGTGTTGTTGTTCTGGGTGGCGTTTGTGTTGACCCGGCCGTTTGGTGCAACCCTGGGCGACTTCCTGACCAAGCCCCATGAAAAGGGCGGGCTGGATTTCGGCACCATTGGATCATCGGCGGTATTGGCGGCGGTGTTGGTGGTGATGATTGCCGGGGCGTCGTATGCGCAGCGGCGGTATGGGCGCAACGAGGTGGCGGAACTGTCCTGATTAACTCAGCGATATAAAACCAATATGGGAGGGGGCTTGCCCCCCTCCCACATGTTTAGTCGGTGGTAATCCGCGAATGCTTGCGCGTGTCTCTCATGGTCAAGTAGACCACCAGCGACACTGCAATACACGCCGTCACATACCAGTAGTAACCGGTTTCCATGCCGATGCTCTTGAACCACAGTGCGATGTATTCAGCGGTACCGCCGAAGATCGACACGGTCAGTGCATAGGGCAGGCCCACACCCAGTGCGCGGATTTCAGTCGGGAACAGCTCGGCCTTCACCACGGCGTTGATCGAGGTGTAACCGCTGACGATGATCAGTGCTGCCATGATCAGGAAGAACGCGCCCCACCAGCTCTGGATGGTGTGCAGGGTGGTGAGGATCGGCACGGTGAACAGGGTGCCGAGGATACCGAAGGCGATCAGGATTGGCCGACGGCCGACTTTATCCGACAGCCCGCCGACGATCGGTTGCAGGCACATGAACAGAAACAGCGTCGCCGCCGAGATGGTGGTGGAGTCGGAAATGCTCATGCCGACGGTGTTCACCAGGTATTTCTGCATGTAGGTGGTGTAGGTGTAGAAGGCCAGGGTGCCGCCCATGGTCAGGCCGACCACGGTCATCAGTTCCTTGGGGTGGCGCATCAAGGTGCGCATCGCGCTTTCCTTGGCTTTTTCCTTCTTGGTGAACGACTCGGTTTCTTCCATGCCGCGACGCAGGTACAGCGCGACGACTGCACACAGGGCGCCGATGGCGAACGGGATACGCCAGCCCCACGCGTACAACTGCTCGGTGGTCAGCACTTGCTGCAGCACGATCAGTACCGCCAGGGCGATGAGCTGGCCCGAGATCAGGGTTACGTACTGGAAGCTGGAGTAGAAACCACGACGTTCCTTGGTCGCCATCTCGCTGAGGTAAGTGGCGGAGGTACCGTATTCGCCCCCGACCGACAGCCCCTGCAGCAAGCGGGCAAACACCAGCAGGATCGGCGCACCGATACCAATCATTTCATAACCCGGGCTCAGGGCAATCAGCAGCGAGCCGAAGCACATCAAGTAGACCGAGGCCATCAGGGCCTTTTTACGCCCGACTTTGTCGGCGTACAGGCCCATCAGCCAGCCACCGATCGGGCGCATCAGGAAGCCGACGGCGAAGATCGCGGCAGTGTTGAGCAGTTGGGCGGTGGTGTCGCCTTTCGGGAAGAAGGCTTTGGCGAAGTACAGCGAGAAAGCGGCGTAGACGTACCAGTCGTACCACTCGACCATGTTGCCGACCGATCCGCTGAAAATCGATTTGATCCGGCTGGAAGTGGTGCGTGCTTTTGCCGGCGCAGCCGCCGACCCCAGAGGCAGGGAGTTGGAGTTATCCATTGAAGGATCCTTCATCTAATTGTTTTTGTGGAGCGTGCTTGAGCACTGCCTGGCTTGGGCTAAAGCAGGAGCTGTGCCAGGTAGATGAAGGCCCGGAATAGAAGGGTTACAGGGTTTTTTTGAGCGGAAAGTCGCTGATAATTTGCAGGTGATGAGCGGAAATCCGCTTATGGACACCGGCGTCATCGCAGGCCAGCTCCCATATTTTGAATGGTGAACACCGTCAACTGTGGGCGCTGGCCTGCCAGCGATGGCGATCAGAAGGTCGCTAGAGAAACATCTCTCGCACCAACCCATGCCGCTGCATCTTCTCATTCAAGGTTCGCCGGGGCAGTTGCAGCTCGGCCAGCACGGCCTTGATATCGCCCTTGTGCCGCGTCAGCGCAGCCTTCAGGCAATGTGCTTCAAACGCCTCCTGCTGCGCCGCCAACGATTGTCCGGCCTCGACGCCTTCCGGTTCCGGCTCGCCAAGGCCCAGTACCTGGCGCTCGGCAACGTTGGCCAATTCACGCACATTGCCCGGCCAGTCATGGCTGAGCAGGCGCCCCAGTTGCGCACCGCTCAGCGGTTCAACGCGGCGGCCCAGGCGTTCGGCGGCACTCTGTGCAAAGTGGTCGAACAGCAACGGGATATCTTCACGGCGCTCACGCAAGGGCGGTAGGCGCAATTGCGCGACGTTCAATCGGTAGGCCAAGTCTTCGCGAAAGCGCCCGGCGCGGGCCTCTTCCAGCAGGTCCGGCTTGGTGGCGGCGATGATGCGCAGATCCACGTGGATACTTTGGTTGGAGCCCAGTCGCTCGAGCTTCTGTTCCTGCAATACGCGCAGCAGTTTCACCTGCTGGGCCAGCGGCATGCTTTCGATTTCATCGAGGAACAGCGTGCCGCCGTGGGCGTATTCCAGTTTGCCGATGCGCTTGCCCTGGGCGCCGGTGAATGCGCCGCTTTCGTGGCCGAACAGCTCGGCCTCGAACAACTGCTCGGGGATCGCCGCGCAGTTGAGTGCCACAAAGGGTTTTTTCGCCCGGGGGCCGAAGTCATGCAGGCAACGGGCAACCCGCTCCTTGCCACTGCCGGTCTCGCCACGGATCAGCACATTGACCGGCAGGCTCGCCAAATCCAGCACCTGGCGGCGTAGGGTTTGCAAACCTCTAGACACGCCTAAAAGGGTCGACTCCAACTGTGCGCGATGATCGGCCTGTTGATGCAGGCGACGGTTTTCCAGGATCAATCCACGCTTGTCCAAGGCGCGGCGCAGGCTGTTGAGCAGGGCGTCGGGGCTGAAGGGTTTTTCCAGGAAGTCGTAGGCACCGTCGCGCATGGCGTCGACGGCCATCGGCACATCGCCGTGGCCGGTCAGCAATATCACCGGCAAATCCGCATCACGGCGCTGCACTTCGGCCAACAGTTCCAGGCCGCTGAGCCCCGGCATACGTACGTCGCTCAGGATCACCCCGGGAAAGTCCTTGGGCAGTTTCGCCAGGCATTCCTCGGCGCGGCTGAACAACTGCACTTCAAACCCAGACAGGCTCAACCACTGCTCGACCGCCTTACGGATACTGGCTTCGTCGTCGACCACAATCACCGCGTTCAACATAGGTCGGGCGTCTCCAGCGCGATAGGCAGGGTCAGGGTGAAAGCCGCGCCGTCGCCACGGTTGGCGGCGATCAGGCGGCCGCCCAGTTCGTGCACGATAGCGTAGGACACTGCCAGCCCCAGGCCGAGCCCGTCACCCACTGGCTTGGTGGTGAAGAACGGGTCGAACACGTTGTTCAGGTGTTCTTCGGCAATCCCGCCGCCGCTGTCGCTGACGGTGAGTTGCCACAGTTGTTCATCGGCGTGCAGGCGGATTTCCAGGCGTTTACGTGGCTTTTCGGCCATGGCGTCGAGCGCGTTGCGCAGCAGGTTGATCAGTACCTGTTCCAGGCGGATTGCATCGCCACGGACCCAGGCGGGGCGTGTCAGGTCCAGCACGACGCCGATGGCTTCATCGCGCAAGCGTGCGTCGAGCAGGTGCAAGGACTGATCGACCACGCTGGCCAAGTCCAGTCGTTCACGCAGGCCGCTCGGGCTTTTGCGCGCGAAGGTCTTGAGGTGGCCGGTGAGCGCGGCCATGCGCGTGAGCATGTCGTCCAGCGGCGTGAGCGCCTTGTAGGCGTCGTCGACGCGGCCGTGATCCAGCAGCAGGCGCAAGGTGGCCAACTGCATGCGCTGGGCGGTCAGCGGCTGATTGATTTCATGGGCGAGGGCGGCGGACATTTGCCCCAGTGCCGCCAATTTGGCCGACTGCACCAGGCCATCCTGGGCAGTGCGTAGCGCCTGGGTGCGTTCTTCCACCAGTTGCTCAAGCTCTTCGCGGCTGCGCTGGCGCAGGCGGGCCAGGCGCCAGCGCTGGGTCAGGAACAGCACCAGGAACACCAGCGCCAGCCAGGAACCGGCGGCGGCGAGGCCGGCGTTGCGCTGGTCCTCAAAAGCGAACTGCGGTTTACGCAGCAGGTGCAGGGTCCAGCCTTCGGCCTTCAGCGGCAGGGATTCCCAGATGTAATTGGCGTTACCGTCCGGACCATTGACGCGCATCAAATGGCTGTTTTCGTCAAAGCGTTGCAGCGTCTGGGTGTCCAACGGCTGCAGGTGTTTTTTGTCGTATTGGCGGGTGGCCTTGAGTTCGGCGAGATCGCTGGCCGACAGCGGCCGCAGGTTGCGATAACGCCAGCCCGGTTGATTGGCGATAAACACGATGCCACGCGCGTCGCTGACCAGCAGCAGGTCATTGCCCTGGGCCCACTCGCGCTCAAGTTCGGGGAACTCCAGCTTGACCACCATGGCGCCGAGAAACTGTTCGTGCTCGTCCACCACGGCGCTGGAGAGAAAGTAACCCGGTATGCCAGTGGTCACGCCGACCGCGTAAAAACGCCCGGTGCCCTGGCTCAGGGTCTGGATGAAATACGGCCGGAAGGCGTAGTTATGGCCGACATAGCTGCTCGGCAGGCTCCAGTTGCTGGCGGCAACGGCGAGGCCGGTGCGGTCCATCAATTCCAGGGTGGACGATTGCGCGGCACCGTTTATGCGTTCGAGCTTGCGGTTCAGTACGTCCTGAGTTTGAGCATCCACCGGCCTTTTCAAGGCATTGATCATCTCCGAGTCCAGCGCCAGCACAGCCGGGAGCGCTCGGTAGCGTTCGATCAGGGTATGCAGTGAGTTGGCATACAGCGCGAGTTGCTGGTTGGCACGGGCCGCATCCTCCCCCAGAGCCTGGCGTTCGGCATGGCGCGTGGCCAAGGCCGCGGCCAGCACCGCACCGGCGATGATCAGCAAGGAATAGAAGGTCAGGCGCAGGGGGCGAGGGATCACGATCATACGGTGATGAGCAGGCGCAGAAAGGGGAGTGCACCATAGCATGCGCGACGTTAATGTTGTGGCGAGCGGGGCCGGCTCACGGCAGAGAAATCAGCAGGCAATAAAAAGGCGACTGGGCCATGAGCCGCAGTCGCCTTTGTCCCCGCGAAAGAAGCGCTTACTGCACTTCTACCGCCAGGCTTTCACTGATCTTTTTCTGCCAGATGGCAGGACCGGTGATGTGCACGGATTCGCCCTTGCTGTCCACCGCAACGGTGACCGGCATGTCTTTCACGTCGAACTCGTAGATCGCTTCCATGCCCAGTTCGGCGAAGGCGACAACGCGCGACTTCTTGATGGCTTGCGCCACCAGGTAAGCAGCACCGCCAACGGCCATCAGGTACACGGCTTTGTGGTCCTTGATCGCTTCGATGGCGGTCGGGCCGCGCTCGGATTTGCCGATCATGCCCAGCAGGCCGGTTTGCTCGAGGATCTGACGCGTGAACTTGTCCATCCGCGTCGCGGTGGTCGGGCCAGCCGGGCCAACCACTTCTTCGCGCACCGGATCAACCGGGCCAACGTAGTAGATGAAGCGACCCTTGAGGTCCACTGGCAGGGTTTCGCCCTTGTTCAGCATCTCGACCATGCGCTTGTGCGCCGCATCGCGACCGGTGAGCATCTTACCGTTGAGCAACACGGTCTCGCCCGGCTTCCAGCTCTGCACTTCTTCTGGGGTCAGGGTGTCGAGGTTGACGCGACGGGCCGATGGGCCGGCTTCCCAGACGATTTCCGGGTAGGCGTCCAGCGGTGGCGCTTCCAGCGACGCCGGGCCCGAACCGTCGAGCACGAAGTGTGCGTGACGGGTGGCGGCGCAGTTGGGGATCATGCACACCGGCAGCGAGGCGGCGTGGGTCGGGTAGTCCATGATTTTGACGTCGAGCACCGTGGTCAGGCCACCCAGGCCCTGGGCGCCGATGCCCAGTTGGTTGACCTTCTCGAACAGCTCCAGGCGCATCTCTTCGATACGGTTCTGCGGGCCGCGCTTTTTCAGCTCGTGGATGTCGATGGATTCCATCAACACTTCCTTGGCCATCACGGCGGCTTTTTCGGCGGTACCGCCGATGCCAATGCCGAGCATGCCCGGTGGGCACCAGCCGGCACCCATGGTCGGAACGGTCTTCAAGACCCAGTCGACGATCGAGTCGGACGGGTTGAGCATGGCCATTTTCGACTTATTCTCGGAACCGCCACCCTTGGCCGCTACGTCCACTTCCACGGTGTTACCCGGGACGATGGAGTAGTGGATGACCGCCGGGGTGTTGTCCTTGGTGTTCTTACGCGCGCCTGCCGGGTCGGCCAGGATGGATGCACGCAGGACGTTTTCCGGCAGGTTGTAGGCGCGACGCACGCCCTCGTTGATCATGTCGTCCAGGCCCATGGTGGCGCCATCCCAACGTACGTCCATGCCCACGCGCACGAACACGGTAACGATACCGGTGTCCTGGCAGATCGGGCGATGGCCGGTGGCGCACATGCGCGAGTTGATCAGGATCTGGGCGATGGAGTCACGGGCCGCTGGCGATTCTTCGCGCAGGTAGGCTTCGTGCATGGCCTGGATGAAATCAACCGGATGGTAGTAGGAAATGAATTGCAGGGCGTCAGCAACGCTCTGAATCAGGTCGTCTTGCTTGATCACGGTCATGAGTCGCGCTCCTCTATAAGGGAACATTCAATAAGGTGGCTTCAGTGGGGTGCATCGGTCGGCTGAAACCACCTTTCCAAGGCACGCCACTGGTGCAGGCGCGACGCTAAAAAGGCGCGGCAGTATAACCCGACACGGTGGCCGATACACCCGACTATGGTCAAACTGTCGCAGGCATGATTCCCTGTGCGCGCCTCTTATGATGGAGTCCTTATATGCCTGAACTGTACGTCGGCGAACGCCATTGGTCGGTATCCACCGGCAGCAACCTGCTGGATGCCCTGAACCAGGCAGGTGTTGCTGTGCCTTACAGTTGCCGCGCTGGGAGTTGCCATGCCTGCCTGGTGCGTTGCCAAGGTGATGTCGAGGACAAGCAACCCGAGGCCTTGAGCCCGGCGCAACGCCAGGATGGCTGGCGGTTGGCCTGTCAGTGCCAGGTCAGCGGGGATGTGCGGGTCGAGGCGTTTGACCCGACGCGTGAGGGTTTGCCGGCGCAGGTAGTGGGTGCTGATTGGCTGAATCCGAGCGTGCTGCGCCTGCGCCTGCAGTCGGAGCGTGGCCTGCGTTACCGGGCCGGGCAGCACCTGGTGTTGTGGGCGGGGCAGGTGGCACGTCCATATTCCCTGGCGAGCCTGCCACAGGAAGATCCCTTTCTGGAGTTTCACCTTGACTGCTGCCACCCCGGCGAATTCAGCGATCTTGCCCGGCAGTTGCAGATTGGCGATCACCTGCGCCTGGGCGAACTGCGTGGCGGTGCGCTGCAATACGACCCCGACTGGCAATCCCGACCGCTGTGGCTGCTGGCCTCCGGCACAGGGTTAGGGCCGTTGTGGGGCGTGTTGCGCGAGGCGCTGCGCCAGGATCACCAGGGCGCCATCCGCGTGATTCACCTGGCCCATGATGCTCAAGGCCATTATCTCGCCGAACCCTTGGCGGCGTTGGCTGCGCAGCATCCCAACCTCACGGTGGAGCTGTGGACGGCGGCCGGGTCGGCACAGGCATTGGCGCAACTGCGGCTTGTTTCGCGGCAAACGCTGGCTCTACTCTGCGGTCACCCCGTCAGCGTCGAGGCCTTTTCCAAGCGCCTGTTCCTGGCGGGACTGCCGCGTAATCAACTGCTGGCCGATGTGTTCCTGCCCCGTGGTTGAGCGCTGAACTCCACAGCCGCGAGATCTGCCATGACTGACGCCCTCCTGCAGCACCGCGAACGCGGGCTGATGATCCTGCAGCTCAATCGTCCCGAGAAGAAAAATGCGCTGACTCGGGCCATGTATACCCAATTGGCCGAGGCGCTCGAGCAGGCCGATGCGGATGTGGATATCCGCTGCGTGCTGATCCAGGGCAGCAGTGAGTGTTTCACTGCGGGCAACGACATCGGCGACTTTCTCGAACAGCCGCCCAGCGACCTCGACAGCCCACCGTTTCATTTCATGAAGAGCCTGCTCAACTGCCGCAAGCCGGTGATCGCCGCGGTAGCAGGTGCAGCGGTGGGTATCGGTACAACCCTGCTGCTGCATTGCGACCTTGTGTATGTCAGCCGTGATGCACGATTGCGCATGCCGTTCGTCAACCTGGGGCTGTGTCCGGAGTTTGGTTCGAGCCTGATCCTGCCGAGGTTGTTGGGTCACGCCAAGGCGGCTGAGTTATTGCTGCTGGGCGAGGGCTTCAGCGGCGAGCAGGCGGCGGCGTGGGGGATTGCCACCGAGGCGTTGGGTAGCGGCGAGGCGGCGTTGGCCAGGGCGCGGGAAATGGCCGAGCGCTTTGAGACATTGGCGCCGGGAGCGGTGCAGGTGACCAAGCAACTCATGAAGAGTGTGGATCGCGAGCAATTGCGGCAGGTGATTGAGGAGGAGGGCGCGTTGTTTACCCAGCGGTTGAGGTCGCCGGAGGCGATTGCTGCGTTGTCGGCTTTCATTTCTCGGCGCTGATGTTGTATGGCTAGGCCATTGAAGCCAATACAAAAACCAATCTGAAAAACAAAAGCCCCGCCATTCACATGGCGGGGCTTTTGTTTTTCAGCGCGTCACTCAGACCATTGGGTCGCCCACGTGCAGGATCTTCATGCCGTTGGTGCCACCGATGGTGTGGTAGCTGTCGCCCTTGGTCAGGATGACCCAGTCGCCTTTCTCCACGACGCCGCGCTTGATCAGCTCGTCGATGGCCGCCTGGCTGACTTCATGCGGTGGCAACGAAGCCGGGTCGAACGGGACGGTGTACACGCCACGGAACATGGCCGCGCGGGCCTGGGTTTCGCGGTGCGGGGAGAACGCATAGATCGGTACCGAGGAACGGATGCGCGACATGATCAGCGGCGTATAGCCACTTTCGGTCAAGGCGATGATCGCCTTCACACCCGGGAAGTGGTTGGCGGTGTACATGGCCGCCAGGGCGATACTCTGGTCGCAGCTTTCGAACTCTTTGCCAATGCGGTGGCTGGAGGTCTTGCTGGTCGGGTGCTTTTCGGCGCCGAGGCAGATACGCGCCATGGCTTGCACCGCTTCCAGCGGATACGGGCCAGCGGCACTTTCAGCTGAGAGCATCACCGCATCGGTGTAGTCGAGCACGGCGTTGGCTACGTCGGACACTTCGGCGCGGGTCGGCATCGGGTTCTGGATCATCGACTCCATCATCTGGGTCGCTACGATCACCGCTTTGTTGTGGCGGCGCGCGTGCAGGATGATCTTCTTCTGGATACCGATCAGCTCAGCGTCACCGATTTCCACGCCCAGGTCGCCACGCGCAACCATCACCGCGTCGGAAGCCTTGATCAGGCCGTCGAGGGTTTCGTCGTTGGCCACAGCTTCGGCGCGTTCGATCTTCGCCACCAGCCAGGCAGTACCGCCGGCTTCGTCGCGCAGTTTACGGGCGTATTCCATGTCGGCGGCGTCGCGCGGGAAGGACACCGCGAGGTAGTCCACTTCCATTTCGGCGGCAAGCTTGATGTCGGCCTTGTCTTTTTCCGTCAGGGCCGGCGCCGTCAGGCCACCACCGCGACGGTTGATGCCTTTGTGGTCAGACAGCGGACCACCGATCAACACGACGCAATGCAGCTCAGTCGGGGTCGCGGTTTCGACGCGCATCACAACACGACCGTCGTCCAGCAGCAGTTCGTCACCGACGCCGCAGTCCTTGACCAGGTCCGGGTAGTCGATACCCACGACTTGCTGGTTGCCTTCGGTCAGCGGATGGCTGGTGGAGAACGTGAAGTTGTCACCGATCTTCAGCTCGATCCGCTTGTTGGCGAATTTGGCGATACGGATTTTCGGGCCTTGCAGGTCACCCAGCAGTGCCACGAAGCGGCCGTGCTTGGCGGCCAGGTCACGCACCAGCTTGGCGCGAGCCTTGTGCTCGTCTGGGGTGCCGTGGGAAAAGTTCAGACGGGCGACGTCCAAGCCAGCCAGAATCAGCTGTTCGAGGACTTCCGGCGAGTTGCTGGCCGGGCCAAGGGTGGCGACGATTTTGGTGCGACGGACGGACATGCACAGACTCCTGAGTTCAAGCGCTGAGGAAGGCTACTATGCTCTTTCGTTGTAGTCATTGTTCGTTTGCACTACTTATCGACGATTGACTTGTTTTCGTTGTGGCTGAATACGAACATCCTTGAAGATTTTCGACGATGGGTCGATACACTGCACAAGACAGGAGAACCCTCATGCGAATTTTGCTCATTGCTGCCCTGGCCGTCAGTGTTGTCGGCTGCACCCGTTGGTCGATGGATCACCATTTGAACAATGCCTACCGCGCCTACAAGGTCGGTGATTGTGAGCGTGTCACCCTGGAATTGTCCCAGGTCGACCGCGAAAGTCGTACCCGGCGTTATGTACAGCCGGAGGTCTCGATGTTGCGCGGCCAATGCCTGGAACGGCAAAAGCTGTTTGTCGACGCGGTACAGACTTATCAATTCATCATTAATCAGTACCCGTCGAGTGAGTACGCCTACCGTGCTCGCGCGAGGCTCGACACCTTGCAACAACTTGGGCATTACCCCGGAGCCCGCGTCGCTCAGCCGCGTCCAGCCTCCCTTTGATGATATTCGTCATTTCATAACTGGCCTGCTGCAAGTCTTGAGCTATTCTTTGAATGTTCGTTTGTACAAGTTTCCATTCGAACGAATCAAGGGTCCGGACTCGGCGGCCGTCCATCGGCAACTATTGCCTGTTGTCGCACCGAGATCCAGGGAGAGCGAGCGGTTTTTCTCGTACCGAATCACTGGCACGGCCGCAGTCATGGCCATTGGATGGCGATCTCACCATGTTTACCGACCGACGGATTGAGCGGCATCAGCTACCTTACTTTCTGCAAGTGTTTAACCGTCTCACCGATAAGCCCATCGGCTTCTTGGGCAATGTCTCGGAAGGTGGGCTGATGTTAATCAGCCAATTGCCCATGATGGTCGACGTGGACTTCGAGCTGCGGTTGAAGATTCCCAGTGCTGACGGCACCTTCCATCCAATCGATCTGACGGCAACCTGCCTGTGGAGCCACGAGGATATCAACCCGCAGCAGTACGATTCAGGTTTCAGCGTGCTCCACGCTCCTGAGGAATATGGGCAACTGATCAACGTGTTGCTGCACTACTTCAGTTTTGATCCCTTGCAGGCTTCGGCCTAGACACAGTGCATTTTCTATCCGGTTTTTTGGGGGGGCTGCCGTGTGCGCGTGCTCTTTTCAGAGCGCACCCGCTTTCTTCCAGCCCAGGTAACGTGTCACCAGGGCCGGTCCCAGTTCACACGGCAAGGTGTCCAATACGGATAGGCCTTGGGCGGCGAGGCGGTCATGCAATTCGTCGCGGGTATTCAGGTAGTCGATGGTGCCGCTGTAGGCCAAGGCTTCAGGCAAGGTTTGCACGGGCGCCTGGCGCAGTTGATCGAGTACTTCCTCGCGCAAACTGGCGACCAGCACCCTGTGCTGACGGCTGATACGCTTGACTGCAGTCAGCAGTGCCTCATCGTCCTCATCGCGCAGGTTGGTCACCACGATTACCAACGCGCGCCGCTTTTGTCGAGTCAGCAAATCACTTGCCGCGGTCTGGTAATCGGCAGTCCGTCGGGTGGTCTCGAGGTCGTACACGGCGTTGAGCAACAGGTTCAGCTGGCCGCTGCCCTTGACCGGTGCCAGGTAGCGTGGCGGGTCACCGGCAAAGGTGCACAGGCCCACCGCATCACCCTGGCGCAAGGCAACGTAGCTGAGCAACAGACAGGCATTGAGGGCGTGGTCAAAATGCGACAGCTCGCCATCCTGGCTACGCATGCGTCGTCCACAATCAAGCATGAACACGATCTGTTGGTCGCGCTCATCCTGGTATTCACGGGCGATGGGCGTGCGCTGTCGGGCGGTGGCCTTCCAATCGATCTGCCTTAGGCTGTCACCGTCGCGAAACTCGCGCAGTTGATGAAACGCCTGCCCCAATCCACGTCGTTGACGTTGACGCACACCCAGTTGGCTCAGCCAGTTGTCCACCCCCAGCAATTGCGCGCCGTACAGTCGGGCGAAATCCGGGTAGACACGTGTGGCATCGCTCACATCGATAAGTCGCCGCGCCGACCACAGGCCCATGGGGCTGGGCAGGTGAATTTCACAGCAACTGAAACTGAAATGCCCGCGCCGCAAAGGGCGAAGGCGGTAACCCAGCTCACTGCTTTCACCCGGGCGCAGCGCTATGGACTGGGGCAGGTTCTCGACACTCAATCCATCGGGGACATGATCGAATACCTGCACCGTCAGCGGCTGTGGGAAGTCATGCTCCAAAGCCAGCCGTACTTCGCCCCACCGTCCCAGCGCCAGGCTGCCGGGCAGCTGTCGTTGCACACGGGGGGATGGACGCCGACGCATGCGTATCGCATCCAGCGTAGCCAGCAGCAACAGTGCGAGGAGCAACCCCCATGCGATTGAGTGCAAGGTGTCGGGCACCTTGAACTGCAATGCTGTTGCGGTGCCTAGCAATATGCCCAAGGCCAGCAATACGCCGAGCCAGTTCAGCAGCAGACGGGTCGGTTTCATGGGCGAGTCATTGCCGAGGCGCCGGAATCTGATCGAGCATTTGCTTGAGCACCTGGTCGACCTCCAGCCCGTCGATGTCCAACTCTGGCGCTATACGCACCCGATGACGCAGTACGGCCAAGGCGCATCCCTTGATGTCGTCCGGGGTGACGAATTCACCACCGCGCAACAGGGCGCGAGCACGCGCGCAACGCACCAGGGCGATGGAGGCCCGCGGCCCGGCGCCGATGGTCAGCCCCGGCCAACTACGAGTGGTGCGCGCCAGGCGCACGGCATAGTCGAGCACCTGTTCATCCAGGGCCAATTCACTGGCAAACCGCTGCAGTTGCAGCACGTCCTCGGCCTGCAATACGGTGCGCAATGGGTGTACATCCAGCATGTCGGCCCGGGACGAGCGCGTTACTTCGCGCACCATATCCAGCTCCTGCTGCGCGTCGGGATAATCCATGCGCACCTTGAGCATAAAACGATCCAGTTCCGCTTCCGGTAAGGGGTAGGTGCCTTCCTGTTCGATGGGGTTCTGGGTCGCCAGTACCATGAACGGTTGGCCGATAGGCAGCGCCTCGCCTTCAAGGGTGACTTGCCGTTCCTGCATGGCCTCAAGCAAGGCCGCCTGGGTCTTGGCCGGGGCGCGGTTGATTTCGTCGGCCAGCAACAAGTGGGTGAACACCGGGCCTTTGCGCAATTTGAATTGCTCGGTGTGCAGGTCATATACGGCGTGGCCGGTGACATCGCTGGGCATCAGGTCCGGGGTGAACTGGATACGCGCGAAATCGCCATCAAAGCAACGTGCGAGGGCGCGTACCAGCAGGGTTTTGCCCAGCCCAGGCACCCCTTCGAGCAGCACGTGGCCACCGGCGATCAGTGCAGTCAGGACATCGTCGATCACCTGGTCCTGGCCAATCACCGCCTTGCGCAATTCAGTGCGCAGAGCCTGGGCTTGCCCGCTGGCACGTTGCAAGGTTTCGCTGGTCAGGGCAGTGGCGCTTGGAATTTCGCTCATAGGGCATTCCTGAGGGTTTGCAGGCACGCCACCTGCCGGCTGAAATCGGCGCTGGAAAGCCGTTTTGCCGGAAGTGGGCCAAGGGCCTGGCTGATGACGTGAGAGGGTTGGTGCGTCAGGTGTTCAAGTACCCGCCACTGTTCTGCATTGTCGAGGTGTTCAAAACCGGTGTGACGACGCTTGGCGGCACGCAAGACATCGCGCTGCAGGGCACGCAGCAGCGTGCCCTGGCCGCTGCGGCGCAGCAGGAAGTCGGCGCTGGCTTTCAGGTGTTCCTGCCACTGGCGGCGTGCATTGGGTGGGGCAGGCTGGATCGGGCCCTGACGCATTCCGGCCCGCCACAGTGCCAGGGCGACCAAAGCAATGACTGCGACCAGAGCCTGGGGGAAGTACCGCAACAGCAGGGTAAACAAGTCGTCGAAGTCGCTGTTGAACAGCAGGGTCACGGCTGTGCCCTGGGTCAGATACCACAGCAGCCAGGCATTGTCGTGCCTACCAATACTCGGGGTTTTCCACAGGTCACTGTCGGTGATCACCGTGACGCGGCCTCTGCCAAGGTCGAGTTGCATCAGGTGGCTCGACGTTGCGCTGTTGGCAGAAAACTGGGCCAGGTGCTTGGGGTCGGTAAGGTTGAAGTCCGTGTCGAAACTGACATAAGCCGGTGCGGTTTCATTGTCGACGTAGAGTTTGGTCAGGTCCGGGGCTTTCTTTTTGAGAGGCGTCTTCTCTGTAGGTGCAAGCTCTTCAGGTTCATCACTCAAGGTCTGGTGGATATCCAGGCGATCGAGCAGCAGGTCGCCGCTTTTGCCAGTCTCTTCATCCCATAGCGCCTCGGCCACCAATAACAGATGGCCGCCGGATTTGACCCAAGCTAACAGTTGCTCTACCTGGCGTGGTGACATGTTGCTGCGCTCGCCAAGCAATAAAAGGCTGTGGCCCTTGGCCGGCAGCGTCGTCAGCCGTTCCGCGCTGTTGGCATGGTCCACGGACAGGCCTTGTTGGCTTAGAAAGTGTTCCGCCGCCAGGTAGGGGTTTGCCAGGGCTTCTGGAGAAGGGCCGCGATCCACCACTTCGTCGTAGGGGATCGCCTTGCTCCACACGAAGTAACCACCCGCGCCAAGCAGGCACGCCAGCAATAGTCCCACCCATATTAGAGGCCGGTTCATGGGTTGTTCCCCGAGCTGAACAGGGTGCGCCAATCAGTGCAGAGTTTTTGCTGGGCTGAAAGGGGTGGAAGGTGATGGCCGTAGGCAAGGTTTTGCCAATGGCGGGTCAATTCGTCACTGAAGGCCAGCAACTGCGGTTGTTGCAGTTGGTGCACGCGCGCCAGGACCTGGCCTTCCGTGTCAGCGCTTTTAAGCGGCAGATTGAAATCATGCAGCAGTCGGCTTAACAGGCCGCGGTACAGCAGGCCGAGGGCTTCCCTTGGTTGGGTGGCCCATAGGTCCTCGGCGGCGCTGGCAACATCGTCGGGCAAGGTTTCGGTGCCCAGTTCGAGACCGAATAATTGTGTCGGCACGGGTTTCATGACGTTTGGCTTGCGCGGCCCGCGCCGGCTGACAAACGTGCTCAACCAGTCGCGATAACGCCATGCCAGCATGATCAAGACGCCGATCAGCAGGCCCCACAACAGTACCTCCAAGCCCTGGGCGATGCGCTTGAAGGTATTGCTGTTGAGGTTGTTCAGCAGCGCCTTCAACCAGTACGGGAGTTTACCGTCGCTGTGAGCCTTGTTTTTAACAGGGGTCTTGTCTTCGCCAAAGCGATAGCGGGTAACGGTTTCCGGATTTTTGAAGGGAGGCTTATCCAGCAGCGACTTGATGGATTGGCTCGCGTCCTGGGTGTTCAGTGGCTTGGCGGGGCTGGAAGCATCGGCCATGGCGGGTGGGCTGAATGGCAGCAGCGTCAGCCCTATTATCACTAATAATAGCGGCGCTACGCTGCTCAGGCGCTGACGAAGGCGTCGGAACGCCAGTTCCAGGTCCCAGGCCTCGAGTACGGTGCGGCGGTTAAGGTAAAGGCTGAAACCGCAGGCGACATAGATGGGCTCCCAAAACACCAGGATCAAGGCATAGAACGCGTTACTCAGGTGTTCCAGCCACAATTTTTCCGAGCTTGTCGCCAGTGCCAGACGTTGCCAGTCCCACTCCATCTCCACGTTCTGGGGAATGAACAGATAGAGCAGTGCCATGCAACCAAACCACAGGCCGATTTCCAGGTGCACCCCGATGGTTGTCAACCAACGTGCGGCTCCTGCGTTACGTTGCTGCAGCACGCCCAGTCGTTTTTGGCGTGCCGGACCCTCCAGGCCTTCGAGTTGACTCACTGGCATCAAAAAGCTGCGGCTCAGGCTGAACCGTCGCCAGGTCAGGCAGGCCAGCAGTTGGCCTTTCAGCAGTTTCGGCCACTGGCGCACGGCCTGCTTGATGCTGGGTGTTTCGCCAAATAAGGCCTTGGACAGGATGTAAAGCGGCAAGCGGTCAAAGGCCGGTTTGAGCCACCAGAACACGAATAGTGCAGTAGACGGGTACTGCCACAGCAGTGCAGTGAGTAAGACGAACACTGGCAGGCTCACCAGCGCCCAACTGCCCATCAGTAGCAGGCGATATTCGCGGGCCATCAATACGCCAAGGTCCATGGCTTCCCAGGCAGTACGTGGGCGGATTACCACGCTTGCATCACTCACGCGCATAGCGAGTCCTTCCGGCAAGGCCCAGGTAAGCCGCCACCAGCAGCCACAGAGCAGCGCCCACCAAGTATTTGACCCAAGGGGTGATGGCGGTGGTGGACGACCAATAAGCTTCGATAAAGGCTGCGATCAGCAGGAAGATCATGACGCCGCACAACATCTGCACGCTCTTGCGTGCCGCGCGCCGCAATGATTCGCCACGGGTCAATTGCCCTGGAGCAATCAGCGCCCAGCCCAGTTGCAAGCCTGCGGCACCGGCGAGCGCGATCGCTGTCAGCTCGAATGCACCATGGCCGATGACGAATGACCAGAAGGTCTGCCCGTAGCCGATTTCAGTCAGGTGCCCGGAGACTGCACCGATGACCAGGCCGTTGAAAATCAGAAAGAACACGCTGCCCAGCCCGAACAGTAAACCGGCGGCAAACGTCTGGAACGCTATGCCGGTGTTGTGCATAACGTAGTAGCCGAACATCATCCAGTCTTCGCTTGACGCACGCTCGGCGGCGCGGCCCAGGCGGCTGGCGTCGGGGTCATACATGCCCTGCATCTCGGCCACTTGCTGCGGGCTGACGATGCTGTAGATCAGGTCGGGGAACAGGTAGACCAACAGCGCGATACCCACCAGGCTGCCAAAGAACAGCAGGCTGGCGATCAGCACGAAACGCCATTGCTCGCGCACCAACCGAGGAAAATCAGCGAGTACGAACCCGAGCACATTTGCCGCCAATTGGCTGCGATGACGGTAGAGCTGTTGGTGGCCGCGCAGGGCCAGTTGTTGCAACGGGTCTATCAGATAGCTGCTGTAGCCCCGCGCCTGGGCTAAGGCCAGGTGTTGGCACAATCGTCGGTATTGATGGGGGAAGTCGGCCACGTCACTGGCTTTGGCCTTGCCCTGCTCCAACTGTTTCAGGTGTTCGGCAAAGGCTTGCCATTGAGGCTGGTGGCGGCTTTCGAAAAGGCTCTGTTTCATGTCGGCCCCAATAGGCCACGGGCAACACCATTGAGTTGCTCCACGGCGCGGGCCGGGGATACCTGCAAGGGAGAGGCGAGAATAGAGGCCAACTCATGAACGCGTTCGGTGGACAGTTCACCCTGACGTTCCGCGAAGCCAAGGATGGCCCGCTGTTCATTCAAATCCAGGGCGAAGGGCAGGCGCAAGGCCGCCGCTTGCGGGATTTGAGGGCGCGGCAACGACTGTTCCCGGTAGATCACCAGTGTGCCGGCGGCCAAGTCACCTAGGCGCTTGAAGTGAGGGTGTTGCAGGCAACTGATCGCGCCGAGAAAGTAGCCGAATGGCAGCATGTCGACAAACCGCAGCAGGTTACGGATCAGTGATGCGGACCAGCCAACCGGAGTGCCGTCATCTTGGACGACACGCAGCCCCATGACCTGTTTGCCGGGTGAGCAGCCCTGGTTGAGTACCTCGAACAGCACCATGTACCACCAACTGATCAGGAACAGCAGCAGCGAACCCAGGCCGATGCCGACGTTGCCGAGCAAGGCCAATGGCACCAGCAGAATGCCCATGACGATCCCGCGCAAACCAAGGTCGAAGGCAAAGGCCAGCACGCGTGGCACCAGGCCGGCCGGGCGCAGGGGCAGGTCGATGCCCTCAGGGGTTTCGATCTGGTAGCGGGTGTCCAATGGGGCTGACGGCATCGCGATCCTTGGCAGTGCGCAGAGGCTGGGAGACACGGATGCTAGCAGTGTCGGCGCTGGAAGCAACCATTCAAGGTTTTGCTGGATGTTTGTACAGTACATTTGGTGCTGGTCGCGGACGCCGTTCAGCGCCTAGACTTTGTCGATCTTCAGGACAGGAATAGCCCGTGACCTCCATTTTCTGGTACGACTATGAAACCACCGGCATCAACCCGCGTAGCGATCGTCCACTCCAGGTAGCCGGCATCCGGACGGACTTTGAACTCAATGAGATTGGCGCGCCGGTCAATCTTTACTGCCAGCCCAGCGACGATATCCTGCCGCATCCCGTCGCCTGCGCGATTACCGGTATCACGCCCGCAATACTCGCGGAAAAAGGCCTGGCCGAGGCCGACTTCATGACGCGAGTGCATGCTGAACTGGCCGCGCCGGGTACGTGCGGCGCCGGCTACAACACCTTGCGATTTGACGATGAAATGACGCGCTACAGCCTGTACCGCAATTTTTTCGACCCTTACGCGCGGGAGTGGCAGGGCGGTAACAGTCGCTGGGATTTAATCGACGTGGTCCGCACGGCCTATGCCTTGCGCCCGGAAGGTATTGAATGGCCGCAACAGGATGGGCGTGTCACGCTCAAGCTGGAGCGCCTGACCGAAGCCAACGGTATCGACCATGGCCAGGCTCATGATGCGTTGTCCGATGTACGCGCCACGATTGCGTTGGCTCGACGGGTTCGTGAGAAACAGCCCAAGCTGTATGAATGGTTGTTTCAACTGCGCAGCAAGCAACGTGTGATGGACCAGGTGCGCCTGCTGCAACCGATGGTGCATATCTCCGGGCGTTTTTCCGCCGAGCGCCATTACCTGGGGGTGGTGCTGCCGCTGGCGTGGCACCCGCGCAACCGTAATGCATTGATCGTCTGCGATCTGGGGCTTGATCCGCAAGGGTTGCTTGACCTTGATGCGGATGCCTTGCGCCAGCGCCTTTACACCCGTCGTGACGATCTTGGCGAGGGTGAGCTGCCGGTACCGCTCAAGTTGGTACATATCAATCGCTGCCCGGTGGTTGCCCCGTTGAATGTGCTGCGGGCTGAAGACCGTGAACGCTTGCACTTGGATATGAACATCTATCAGGAACGAGCGCTGCGGCTAACTGACGCACAGGAACTTTGGCGCGATAAGTTGGCGGCCATTTACGCCGAGGAAGATTTCGTACCGAGTTCAGACCCGGAGCAACAGCTTTATGATGGTTTTATCGGAGATCGTGATCGGCGCTTATGCGAACAAGTCCGGATGGCCGAGCCTGCGCAATTAGCTCGCCAGCAATGGCCTTTTGATGATCAGCGTTTGCCTGAATTATTGTTTCGCTACCGCGCGCGTAACTTCCCCGATACCTTGAACAATGAGGAGCAACAACGCTGGGCACTTTTCTGTCAGCAACGTTTGTCTGACCCGCAGTGGGGCGCGCCGAATACCCTCAGGGCATTTAAGCAGGCTCGGCAAGAGTTTTCCGTTAGTGCAACGCCGTTGCAGGCTGAGGTACTGGAGCAGTGGCAGGAGTATGCGGACTCTCTGGCCGCCAAGGTAAACCTGTAGTCGACTTTGACAAAATAGGCAGGCAATAAAAAACGCCAGCAGGCTGGCGTTTTTAAAATGTTGCGTATCAGGCGCAGGCCTGGCGAGTCTTAGCCCAGCAGGGTAGCCCAGCCTTCAACCACGTCACCGCCCCACTTGGCTTTCCACTCTTTCAGGGTTTTGTGGTTGCCACCTTTGGTTTCAATCACTTCACCGTTGTGCGGGTTTTTGTATTGCTTGACCTTGCGAGCGCGCTTGGTGCCAGTAGTTTTTACCGCGCCGCGCGGTGCTTTAACTTTCGACTCTGGATCCAGCAGCGCGATGATGTCACGCAGGGATTTGGAGTATTCACCCATCAGGGTGCGCAATTTGCCTTCGAATTCCAGCTCGGTTTGCAGTTTGTCGTCTTGGGACAGATTCTTCAAACGGGCTTGCAGCTCTTTGATAGCTTCTTCGGTGGCACGGTATTCGTTGATCAGAGACATGTGGACTACCTTATGTAGAGCGCTGATTGACAGGGACAGTGGCCCAATAATAGTCAGGCGGTTTCCCCAAGTAAACATTTAAGGTCGTATTTATGTGAATTACTTTGAATGTTTGTAGCCTTGCTATGCATTCGAGTTAATTACTAGGGCGTCAACCTAAAGATAACCTGCTTGACATGCGAGGAACACCCATCGGGTAACGCAGTAGATTCATATAAAGGTGGTAAAGCCATAGGCTATTAAGGGGCATGGTACGGGCCTGCGATCAGAATAAGCTTCAACGAATACTGCAGTTTTCTCGCGCAATCGCTAGAATGGCGGCCTTTGCGAAGTTCTGGAGTTTTCCCCTAATGCGCACTTTTCGGCTGGTGATTGCTTGCCCGGACCGGGTCGGCATCGTTGCCAAAGTCAGTAACTTTCTGGCCTCCCACAATGGTTGGATCACCGAAGCGAGTCATCACTCGGACAATCTCAGCGGTTGGTTCTTCATGCGTCACGAGATTCGTGCCGACTCGCTGCCTTTTGGTCTTGATGCCTTCCGCGAGGCGTTTGCGCCGATCGCCGAAGAGTTTTCGATGACCTGGCACGTCACCGACACCGAGCAGAAAAAACGTGTGGTGTTGATGGCCAGTCGCGAATCCCACTGCCTGGCTGATTTGCTGCACCGCTGGCACAGCGATGAACTGGACTGCGAGATCGCTTGCGTGATTTCCAACCATGACGACCTGCGCAGCATGGTTGAATGGCATGGCATCCCGTATTGCCACGTGCCGGTCAACCCGCAGGACAAGGAGCCGGCGTTCGCCGAAGTCTCGCGCCTGGTCAAGCAACATGAAGCCGACGTTGTGGTGCTGGCGCGCTACATGCAGATCCTGCCGCCGGAGCTATGCCGCGAATATGCTGGCAAGGTGATCAACATCCACCACAGCTTCCTGCCATCGTTCGTAGGGGCCAAGCCTTACCACCAGGCTTCTCTGCGCGGCGTGAAGTTGATCGGTGCGACCTGCCACTACGTCACCGAAGAACTGGACGCTGGTCCGATCATCGAGCAAGACGTGGTGCGTGTCAGCCACAGCGACAGCATTGAGGACATGGTGCGTTTCGGCCGTGACGTCGAAAAGATGGTCCTGGCCCGTGGCCTGCGTTACCACTTGGAAGACCGCGTGCTGGTGCACGGCAACAAGACGGTCGTGTTCTGACCGACGTGTTGTGATTGAAGAATGAAGGGCCTGGGCGTTAAATCGCTCCAGGCCCTTTTTCTTTGTGCGCTGTTGAGGATTGAGTCATGAGTGACCCGCTGGACAAAGCCACGTCAAAAGCCCCGGCGACCCTGGGGGAAGGGTGTTTGAGCCGATATGACCCGGATGACCTCGACAGTGAGGACGGCACCGAATTTCCCGGTGCCGCCGAGTTGTGGGAGCAGGAGCAGGGTAAGGCCGATCCCGAGGACGCGTAATCGCCCGCCTGGATCAGATGCGGAAACTGCCCACCAATTGCTTCAGTCGTGACGCTTGCCGCTCAAGGTCACCACAGGCGCGCAGCGTGGATTGCAGGTTTTCCACGCCTTCCTGATTGAGGGTGTTGATCTCGGTAATGTCCATGTTGATCGACTCCACCACCGAGGTTTGTTCTTCAGTGGCAGTGGCGACCGACTGGTTCATGCCATCGATCTCACCGATACGCTGAGTCACACTGTTCAGGCGTTCGCCGGCCAGGTTGGCGATGTCCACACTGTCGAGGCTGTGACGCTGGCTTTCACTCATGGTGCTGACCGAATCCCGGGCGCCGATCTGCAGTTCCTCGATCATCGTTTGTACTTGTTGCGCCGATTCTTGGGTGCGGTGAGCCAGGTTGCGCACTTCGTCCGCGACCACCGCAAACCCACGTCCGGCTTCCCCTGCGCGGGCCGCTTCGATGGCGGCGTTCAGTGCCAGCAGGTTGGTTTGCTGGGAAATACTGGTGATCACCTCAAGAATCTGGCCGATATTCACTGTCTTGCTATTCAGCGCTTCGATGTTGCTGCTGGAAGCGCTGATCATCGCCGACAGTTGGTTCATCGCCTTGATATTGCGCTCCACCACTTGCTGGCCGTCTTCGGCCAAGTGCCGCGCGTCGCTGGCCTGGCTCGACGCTTGAGCGGCATTACGCGCGATTTCCTGGGCGGCGGCGCCCAGTTCGTTGATGGCGGCAGCCACGCTGTTGGTGCGGTTGGCCTGCTCGTCGGAGTTGACCATCGACGAATTGGACGCGCTGACGACCCGCAGTGCCACTTCATTGACCTGTTCGGTGGCGGAGGACACTTCACGGATCGAGGTATGAATACGCTCCACAAACCGGTTGAATGCGTTACCCAGTGTGCCGAATTCATCATTGTTCTGGATGCTCAGGCGACGGGTCAGATCGCCTTCGCCGTCTGCAATGTCCTGCATGGCGCGCGTCATCAGATGCAGTGGTTGCAACAGCACGCGGATCAGCATGCCGAGCAGGGCGATGATGATCACCACGGCAATGATCGTAGCGATGACCGCGGAAGTGCGGAACTCGCTGAGCATGGCGAAGGATTTGTCTTTATCTACCGAAATGCCGAGGTACCAGTTCACCGAGGGCAGGCCCTTGATCGGTGTAAAGGTCACGATAGCGTCTTTGCCGTTGGCCTCGACTTCGCTGAAGTCTGCACTGATCTTCGGGGTGTTTTTCGGGTACACGTCGGCCAGGGTCTTCATCACCAGGTTTTTGTCCGGGTGTACCAGTACTTTGCCATCGGCACTGACCAGGAAGGCATAACCCATGCCGCCGAAGTTCAGCGCGCCAATGTTATCCACTAGGGTTTTCAGGCTCAGGTCGCCACCGACCACGCCGATGCTCTGGGTGCCCTGGGTGCTGGGGGTGGCAACGGAAATGATCAGTTTGCCGGTGGCGGCATCGATGTAGGGTTCGGTCAGGGTTGAACCGTTGCTGCTCTGGGCGCCTTTGTACCAGGGGCGCACACGCGGATCGAAGCCGTCCGGCATCTTGGTGTCGGGGCGGATGGTGAAGGCACCCTTGCTGTCGCCGACGTAGGTTGCCATGAACGAAGAGGTCAGTGTTTTTTGTTCCAGCAGGCTGGCAACGGCGGCAGGCTCGGGGTTGATAGCGATGTTTTGCGCGGCGTTTTCGACCAGTGCAATGCGCCCGGTCAGCCAGGTTTGAATGTTGCTGGCGGTGACATCGCCCATTTCATGCAGGTAGTTGTTGAGGTCGTCACGAATCGCGTTGCGTTGCAGGTAATCGTTGTAGAGGGTAAACAGCGCGAAAGCGGCGATGACGATAAGGGAGGCTGCAAGCAGGATTTTATGGCTGAAACGCAGATTTTTATTCATGGCTTGTAGGGTCCGCTATGGTCTTAATATCCGAGGCGCGTCCTCGTGGGATACGCAAAATAGTAGCGTCAAAAAAGGTGTAATAATTCGTTTGATAGCGCTGTGGGTCCCTGTAGGAACTATCCGACCTATTTTTAGACTTTGTGGGTCTCACATAGTCCTGTATCGACCTGACGACAGTAAAGATTAACCATGGGTGACGAAATGCCTGACTCCACGCAACTCCTTATCGGTGCTGACCTTACTGGCCAGCCTATCGCCCAGGCCATGCGCTTGGCCAACCGTCACGGGTTGATCGCCGGCGCCACCGGCATGGGCAAGACCGTCACGTTGCAACGTCTGGCCGAAGCCTTCAGTGATGCCGGCGTGGCAGTGTTTGCCGCCGACATCAAGGGTGACCTGTGCGGCCTGGGCGCTGCGGCGAACCCCCAAGGCAAGGTGGCCGAGCGTATCGCCGGCATGCCTTTCCTGAATTACACGGCCAAGGCTTATCCGGTCACGCTGTGGGACATCCACGGGCAGTCTGGCCATCCGTTGCGCACCACTATCAGCGAAATGGGGCCGTTGTTGCTCGGTAGCCTGCTGGAACTTACCGACAGCCAGCAGTCGGCCCTCTACGCAGCCTTCAAGGTGGCGGATCGCGAAGGCCTGTTGCTTCTGGACCTCAAAGACCTCAAGGCACTGCTTAACCATCTGCGCTATCACCCGGAATTGCTGGGCGAAGACGCAGCGCTGATGACCACTGGTTCCAGCCAGGCATTGTTACGACGCCTAGCGGTGTTGGAACAGCAGGGCGCCGAAGCCTTGTTTGGCGAGCCGGCCTTGCAATTGGAAGATATCCTGCAGCCCACCAGCGACGGGCGCGGGCGCATCCACCTGCTGGACGCCAGCCGCTTGGTGCACGAAGCGCCGAAGGTATACGCGACGTTCCTGCTGTGGCTGTTGGCGGAATTGTTCGAGCAACTGCCCGAGCGCGGTGACGCCGACAAACCGCTGCTCGCACTGTTTTTTGACGAAGCGCATTTGCTGTTCGCCGACACGCCCAAGGCGTTGCAAGAGCGTTTGGAGCAGGTGGTGCGGCTGATTCGTTCGAAAGGCGTTGGCGTGTATTTTGTCACCCAGTCGCCAGGCGACCTGCCGGACAGCGTATTGGCCCAACTCGGCCTGCGCATCCAGCATGGCCTGCGGGCGTTTACCACTAAAGAACAGAAGTCTTTGCGCGCCGTAGCGGACGGCTTCCGGCCAAACCCGGCCTTTGACGCGTTGTCGGTATTGACCGAACTGGGCACGGGTGAGGCTTTGGTGGGCACCTTGCAGGAAAAGGGCACGCCGGAGGTGGTCCAGCGCGTACTGGTCGCACCGCCACAATCACGGATCGGGCCGCTCAGCGAAACCGAGCGCGCTGCCTTGATCGCCAGTTCGCCCTTGCAGCGCCGGTATGACAAACCGATCGATCGGGAATCCGCTTATGAAGTGCTGATGTCACGCAAGGAGCTTGGGCCGACCGAGGAGGCCGCGCCGGCCACCGATGAGCCAAGCTTTACCGACAGGGCCGGGGCGTTTCTCGGCACGACGGCGGGCAAGGCGCTGAAGTCCGCGATGCAGCAAGCCGCCAATCAGATGGGCCGGCAACTGGTGCGTGGTTTATTGGGGTCGTTATTGGGCGGGAGCAAACGCAAATAGCGAATCAGGGTTTGGGCTTGGCGTGGGCGGCCAGCCGCTCAAGCGCCGCGCGCAAGCCGGGGTCGCTGATCCCGTCGGCCGTTGCCTGAATGGTTTCGGCCGCATTTGTCGAGAGGTCCAGGGTATGACCCTTCACGCCGGGTAGGGGGGTGGGCGGTTGTACTTTGAATTGGACGCGCGTCAAACCCGCAAACTCATCAAAGGTCATCAATTGACGCTGCAGGCGTTTTTGCTGATAACGCAAACGCGTTGCCCAGTGACCATCTGTGACAATAAGCAGCAGGTTCCCCTCACGCCACGACGCCACGCGGCAGTGTTCGCGCGCGGCGGGTTGCAGCTGGCTTTCGAGAAGGCGTTGCAGATGGCCCAAGCGTTGCGCATGGCCAAAGATAGCTTTCAACGGCTTGGCTTCGCGCAGCAACACGGCCGGCGCGCGGGCTGTTAGGGGGCGAAATGCCATTATTGGACACCTTAAGTAACAGAGCGGCCATCTTAGCAGAAAGCGCTTGTATGCCCCCAGGCCATGCCTTCGTGGGTTTTGTGCGTGAAATCAATCAGTAACTTCTTCGCTCCATGGGTTGAAGTTCCAGCAAAAGCCCTTATTTTAAACGTGCCCTCTCACGGCGCTATGCCAGCCTCGCGGAACAACGCCACTTTCCTCACCCACGAATCCGGGTAGAATGCGCGTTCGCATGCGGCCGTGAGGGCTGCTCGGGCCACTGACGGTGCGCCCTCCATCCCTATGTGTGGAAGAACCTGCCGATATGTTTGCGCCTTTGTTAAAGAAACTTTTTGGAAGCAAGAATGAGCGTGAAGTCAAACGCATGCTCAAGACGGTGCAGCTGGTCAATGCCTTCGAAGAGCAGATGGTTGCCCTTTCGGACGAGCAATTGCGCGCCAAGACCGAAGAGTTCAAGGCCCGCATAGCCAAAGGTGAAACCCTCGACAAGCTGCTTCCCGAAGCCTTTGCGGTCGCCCGAGAAGCCGGCAAGCGTGTCATGGGCATGCGCCACTTCGACGTCCAGTTGATCGGCGGCATGACCTTGCATGAAGGCATGATTGCCGAAATGCGTACCGGTGAAGGCAAGACCCTGGTGGCTACCCTGGGCGTTTACCTCAACGCACTGTCCGGCAAGGGCGTGCACGTTGTAACGGTGAACGACTACCTGGCTCGCCGGGACGCCAACTGGATGCGCCCGCTCTATGAATTCCTCGGCCTGACCGTCGGCGTTGTGACGCCGTTCCAGCCGCCGGAAGAGAAGCGTGCCGCCTACGCTGCCGACATCACCTACGGCACCAACAACGAATTCGGTTTCGACTACTTGCGCGACAACATGGCGTTCAGCATGGATGAGAAATTCCAGCGCGAACTCAACTTTGCCGTGATCGACGAAGTCGACTCCATCCTCATCGACGAAGCCCGTACCCCACTGATCATCTCCGGCCAGGCCGAAGACAGCTCGCGCCTGTACACCGAGATCAACAAGTTGATCCCGCGTCTGGAGCAGCACATCGAAGAAGTGGAAGGCGTAGTGACCAAAGAAGGTCACTTCACCATCGATGAGAAGACCCGCCAGGTCGAACTCAACGAAGGCGGCCACCAGTTCGTCGAAGACATGCTCACCCAGATCGGCCTGCTGGCCGAAGGCGAAAGCCTGTACTCGGCGCACAACCTGGGCCTGTTGACCCACGTGTATGCCGGTCTGCGCGCCCACAAGCTGTTCCATCGCAACGTCGAATATATCGTGCAGGACGGCCAAGTCGTTCTGGTTGACGAACACACCGGCCGTACCATGCCGGGGCGTCGTCTGTCCGAGGGCCTGCACCAGGCTATCGAAGCCAAGGAAGTGCTCAACATCCAGGCTGAAAGCCAGACGTTGGCCTCCACCACGTTCCAGAACTACTTCCGTCTGTACAACAAACTGTCCGGCATGACCGGTACGGCCGACACTGAAGCGTTCGAATTCCACCAGATCTACGGTCTGTCGGTGATGGTTATCCCGCCGAACAAGCCGCTGGCGCGTAAGGACTACAACGACCTGGTCTTCCTGACTGCCGACGAGAAATATGCAGCGATCGTCGCCGACATCAAGGAATGCATGACTCACGGCCGTCCAGTGCTGGTGGGTACTGCCACCATCGAAACGTCCGAACACATGTCCAGCCTGCTCAATAAGGAAGGCATCGAGCACAAGGTCCTCAACGCCAAGTTCCACGAAAAAGAAGCCGAGATCATCGCCCAGGCGGGTCGCCCAGGCGCGCTGACCATCGCCACCAACATGGCCGGTCGTGGTACCGACATCCTGTTGGGCGGTAACTGGGAAGTGGAAGTGGCTTCGCTGGAAGACCCGACTCCAGAGCAGATCGCGCAGATCAAGGCGGATTGGCAGAAACGCCACCAGGCCGTGCTGGAATCCGGTGGCCTGCAGGTGATCGCTTCCGAGCGTCACGAATCGCGTCGTATCGACAACCAGCTGCGTGGTCGTGCCGGTCGTCAGGGTGACGCCGGTTCCAGCCGCTTCTACCTGTCGCTGGAAGACAGCCTGATGCGCATCTTCGCCTCGGACCGCGTGAAGAATTTCATGAAGGCTTTGGGCATGCAGTCCGGTGAAGCGATCGAGCACCGTATGGTGACCAACGCCATCGAGAAGGCACAGCGCAAGGTTGAAGGGCGTAACTTCGATATTCGTAAGCAACTGCTCGAGTTCGATGACGTCAACAACGAACAGCGTAAAGTGATCTATCACATGCGTAACACGTTGCTGGCCGCCGACAACATTGGCGAGACCATTGCTGACTTCCGTCAGGACGTGCTCAATGCCACCGTCAGCGCTCACATCCCGCCACAATCCCTGCCGGAACAGTGGGATGTTGCCGGCCTGGAAGCGGCGTTGAAGAGCGACTTCGGTGTCGACTTGCCGGTTCAGCAATGGCTGGACGAAGACGATCACCTGTACGAAGAGACGCTGCGCGAGAAGCTGATGGCCGAGCTGCTGGCTGCGTACAACGAGAAAGAAGAGCAGGCGAGTGCCGAAGCACTGCGCACGTTCGAGAAGCAAATCGTACTGCGCGTGCTGGACGACCTGTGGAAAGACCACCTGTCGACCATGGACCACCTGCGTCACGGTATCCACCTGCGTGGCTACGCCCAGAAGAACCCGAAGCAGGAGTACAAGCGCGAGTCGTTCACGTTGTTCTCCGAACTGCTGGATTCGATCAAGCGCGATTCGATCCGCGTGCTGTCCCATGTTCAGGTGCGTCGCGAAGACCCGATCGAGGAAGAGGCCCGCCTGCGCGAGGAGGCCGAGGCACTGGCGGCACGCATGCAGTTCCAGCATGACGAGGCGCCAGGTCTGGAAGCCCCTGAAGTACTGGCCGAAGAGACTGATGTGGCCCTGGCTCAAACCCCGGTTCGCAACGACCAGAAGCTGGGTCGCAACGAGCTGTGCTATTGCGGTTCGGGCAAGAAGTTCAAACACTGCCACGGCCAGATCGAATAAGATTTCTGCCTGACGCTGCAACACCCTGCGCCGCGACCGGCCTCTGCCGTCGCGGCGTTTTGCCATTAATTTCGCCGTCGATCATGACGGTACAGACATCACCCATTTTTAAGGAGCGCATTCATGGCTGTTGGTCTTGGTCCTTTGCCCACATTGCACCCGGTTGCCGGTTTTGAACTGGGTATCGCTTCGGCCGGCATCAAACGCCCGGGTCGCAAGGATGTGGTGGTGATGCGTTGCGCCGAAGGCTCGACCGTCGCCGGGGTGTTCACCCTCAATGCGTTCTGTGCCGCGCCGGTGATCCTGGCCAAGCAACGCGTGGCTGGCACCATCCGTTACTTACTGACCAACACCGGCAATGCCAACGCCGGGACCGGCGAGCCTGGCCTGGTTGCTGCTGCTCGCACCTGCGCCAAGCTGGCCCAGTTGACCGGCGTCGACGCCAGCCACGTGCTGCCGTACTCCACTGGCGTAATCGGTGAGCCGCTGCCCGTGGAAAAAATCGAAGGCGCACTGCAAGCCGCACTCGATGACCTGTCTGTGGATAACTGGGCGGCAGCGGCTACCGGCATCATGACCACCGACACCCTGCCAAAAGGCGCGAGCCGCCAGTTCGTGCACGACGGCGTGACCGTCACCGTGACAGGCATCAGCAAGGGCGCAGGCATGATCCGCCCGAACATGGCCACCATGCTCGGTTACATCGCCACCGACGCCAAAGTCTCTCGCGACGTGCTGCACAGCTTGATCCTGGACGGCGCCAACAAGTCGTTCAACCGCATCACCATCGATGGCGATACCTCGACCAACGACTGCTGCATGCTGATCGCCACCGGCCAGGCCAACCTGCCGGAAATCACCGAGGCCAGCGGCCCGCTGTTCGCGGCCTTGAAGCAGGCAGTGTTCGAAGTGTGCATGGACGTGGCCCAGGCCATCGTGCGTGACGGCGAGGGTGCGACCAAGTTTGTGACGGTTGAAGTCAACGGCGGCGGCAATCACCAGGAATGCCTGGATGTCGGTTACACCGTGGCTCACTCGCCACTGATCAAGACCGCATTGTTCGCCTCTGACCCTAACTGGGGCCGTATCCTGGCAGCAGTCGGCCGTGCCGGCGTGCCAGACCTGGACGTGAGCAAGATCGACGTGTTTCTCGGTGATGTGTGCATTGCCAGCCGTGGCGCCCGCGCCGAGACCTACACCGAAGCCCAAGGCTCGGCGGTGATGCAGCAGGAAGAAATCACCATCCGCATCGAGCTCGGTCGCGGCGAGTGCAGCGAAACCATCTGGACCACCGACCTGTCCCACGAGTACGTGAAGATCAACGCGGAATACCGTACCTGATAGCAAAAAAAGGAAAAGCGCGGTGAAACGAGTGCATGTAGCAGCAGCGGTGATCCGCGGTGTCGACGGCAGGATCCTGCTGGCGCGCCGCGCCGATACCCAGCATCAGGGCGGCCTCTGGGAGTTTCCTGGAGGCAAGGTGGAGGCTGATGAGTCGGTCGCCAGCGCACTGTCGCGCGAATTGCAGGAAGAGCTGGGCATCCAGGTCACCACGGCGCGGCCGCTGATCAAGGTGCAACATGATTACCCGGACAAGCAGGTGTTGCTGGATGTCTGGGAAGTCTCGGCCTTTACCGGCGAACCCCACGGCGCCGAAGGGCAGCCGCTGGAATGGGTTGCCCCTCGGGACCTGCTCAACTATGAGTTCCCGGCAGCCAATGCGCCGATTGTGGCGGCTGCGCGTTTGCCGGCTGAATACCTGATCACCCCTGGCGAGCTGGAAACCCCGACACTGTTGCGCGGTATCCAGCAAGCCATCGCCGGCGGCATCAAGCTGGTTCAGTTGCGTGCACCCAACGGCTACGACCCCAAATACCGCGATCTTGCGGTGGATGCGGTGGGTTTGTGCGCGGGCAAGGCTCAGTTGATGCTCAAGGGGCCATTTGAGTGGTTGGGGGATTTTCCTTCGGCGGGCTGGCACATGACTTCGGCGCAACTGCGTAAATATGCGAGCAAAGGCCGGCCGCTGCCTAAAGATCGCTGGTTGGCGGCGTCTTGCCACTCTGCCGAGGAGTTGGCGCTGGCGGAAATGATGGACGTGGATTTTGTCACGCTGTCGCCAGTGCAGCCGACGCAGACTCATCCTGATGCACAGCCGTTGGGTTGGGAGCAGGCGGCTGAGTTGATCAGCGGGTTCAGCAAACCGGTGTTTCTGTTGGGTGGAGTTGGGCCTGCTGAGCGGGAAAAGGCTTGGGAGGCTGGGGCTCAAGGTGTCGCTGGGATCAGGGCGTTCTGGCCCGAGGCATGAAACTCCACCCTAGCAGCTGCCTCGCTTGAGCTCGACAGCTGCTACGCGAGGGTTTGTCAGTGAGGCTTGGCCGCTGCCTGCCACAACACCTCAGCAACACCCTGACGCCTGGCAATCACCCGCGCCGCCACAAACAACAAATCCGACAATCGATTGATATACGCCAACCCGACCCCTTCCAACGGCTCCACCGCATTCAAGTGCTGACACCGCCGCTCCGCAGTGCGTGCCAGGCTGCGGCATACATGGGCCTGGGCGATCAACGCCGAGCCACCGGGCAGGATGAAGTTCTCCAGCGGGCCCACTTCCTCATTCCAGCGATCAATTGCCGCTTCCAGCCGGTCCACTTCTGCCGCATTCAATGCCTTGTACACCGGCATGGCCAACTCACCGCCCAAGTCGAACAGTCGATGCTGGCAAGGCGTGAGTACTTCAACCACATCCATCAACTCAGGGTGCTTGCCGCTTTGCTCTTCAAGATTGGCCAGCAGCAACCCCAGCTGGCTGTTCAGCGTATCCACTTCACCAATGGCTTCCACCCGTGGGTGGTCCTTGGGCACGCGGCGGCCGTCGCCCAGGCCGGTTTCGCCGGTGTCGCCAGTGCGGGTGTAGATCTTCGACAGGCGAAAGCCCATGGTCAGTGCTCCAGTTGGTTCAATTCGTAGGCGGGCAGTTGGCTGCCGGCCAAGGGTAGGCGCAGGGTGAAGCAGGTGCCTTGGCCGAGGGTGGAGTGCACCTCCATCTGGCCTTTGTGGTTGTTGGTGATGATGAAATAGGACACCGACAGCCCAAGCCCGGTGCCCTGGCCGATTTCCTTGGTGGTAAAGAACGGTTCGAAGGTGCGCTTACGCACGTTCTCGCTCATGCCGATGCCGTTGTCTTCCACCTGGATCTCCGCCCACGGCGGGTTGAGACGGGTACGCAGGATAATGTGCCCCGGCTCACTACCGTCTGCACGCAGGTGGATGGCCTGGGCGGCATTTTTCAGCAGGTTGAGCAGCACCTGTTCCAACTCGTTGGCAGTGCCCGGAACCGGGCCCAGTTGGGGGTCGAACTGGCGGGTGATCGCCAGACCCTTGAAGTCAAAGCCGATAGCAAGGTCGAAGTCGTTACCGGCGATTTCCACGGCTTGGTCGATCAGCGCCGGCAAATCGCAAGGCGCCATTTGCCGGTTGCTACGGCGGCTGAAACTGAGCATATGGGTGACGATCTTCGCCGCCCGGGCTCCGGCCTGCTGAATACCATCGAGCAGTTGCGGCACTTCGCGGCCTTCGAGGTAACGGTTGACCGTGTCCAGTTCGATGCCAGCCTGTTCAGCGTGCTCCAGGTTCTTGGGTAGGTCGGGAGACAAGCGGCGGCGGATGTTCTGCACGTTATGCAGGATCGCCCCCAGCGGGTTATTGATCTCATGGGCCATACCAGCGGCCAGGCCACCCACAGAGAGCATTTTTTCCGACTGCACCATCATTTCTTCCAGGGACAGGCGCTGGGTGATGTCATCGATCCGGATCACCACGCCACGCCCAGCGCCCCCCATCAGCGGGTAGAAGGTCAGGGCATAGTGCTTGGGCTCATCGTCTTTGAACCACGTGACGCGCTCGATGCGCTCCACCGTGTGCTGTTCTACGGCTGCCCTGATCTGCGGCAGGTACGGTTTGAGCGGCTGGAACGCCAGGTAAATCGGCTGGTTCAGGGCTTCATCCAGGCGCGTGCCGGAGAGGGCGCTGGCCTCCTGGTTCCATTGGGTGACGTAGAGCTGTTCATCCAGGGCGATCAGCGCTGAGGGCATCGAGTCGATGATACTGTTCAGATAGTTCTGAAACCCGGTGAGCTTTTTCTCGATCTTGCTGCGAACCTGGACTTCCAGTTCGAGCTTGCGATTGGTGTGGCGCGTTTCTTCGGCCAGGCCTTGGGCCTGGTCATAGGCGGACTGGGAGTCGTCACGCGCACGCTTGAGTTGCTGCTCGCGCGCTTCGATACGCGACAGCATGGTGTTGAAGGCTTCGGCCAGGCTGCCGATTTCATCGTGATTGCCGCGGCCGGCGCGCAGGGCGTAGTTCTCTTCGCGGGTGACTTGGCGCGAGAGTTCTTCCAGTTCGTGGATCGGACGGGTGATCAGGCGTTTGATCTGGCGGGCAATGACCAGCCACAGCAGCACGCTGAAAATCAGGATACCCAGGCTGGCCGTGAGCGTGCCGGTATAGAACGCCACCGGCAATTCACTGCTGGCCACCAGCAACAGATGCCCGGACGGCTGGCCCGCACGGGGCAGGGTGATGATCTGATTGCTGCGAAACTCGGTGACACGCCAGGCTTCGATGTGCCGGTAGTGGTCCGGCAGGTGCAGGCGGTCGCCGTGTTGCATCTGCGCCAAAAGGTTGCCAGCACCGTCGTACAGGGCGGCGGCACGCAGGGGGGAATAGCTGGTCAGCTCATTGAGCAGGGCGTCAGCTTTCGCGGGCGACTCAAGGGCCTCGGCGGCGAGCGCGGGGTTGGACACCAGGCGGCCAATGGCCTGCAACGCCTGGGGCGCCATGCTTTCCTGGGAGATCCAGTAGGCAGCGCTGATAAAAGTCAGGTTGGCCACCAGCAAGACGGTGGTCAGCAGCACCAGCAGGGCTGCCAGCAGTTTCTGCCCGACCGGTAAGTTTTCAAGACGCTGGCGCAACGGCATCAGGGTTTTCCCAGGCAATAGACAGACGGGCAGGGTAGCGCGTGGCTCAGTCGCGGGGCAATCCGCGCGCGAGTAACTGCTCGACCAGGCGTACTTGCAGCTGTTGCAAATGCGGCAGGCTCAACTGATGACGGCTGGCTGCCTGGCAAGCATAGCCCAATAGATAGCTGATTTCGGTGCGTCGGCCGGCGGCCACGTCCTGGAACATGGAGGAGTAGTTGGCGGCCGTGGCGTGGATTACCCGTTCCACTTCTTGCAGCAGGTCCTGCGCGGCTGCGGCTTGGCCGCAGCATTCCAGCAGTTCACCGAGTTCGGCGCAGAGGGTGGCGACTTCGCAGTGATGGGCTTGCAGTTCTCCATTGCGGCACTGGTACAGCACCGTCAGTGGGTTGATCGCGCAATTGAGGGCCAATTTACGCCACAGCCGCGTGAGGATATCGGTGCTCCAATCGTGGGGGATGCTGGCGGCGTTCAAATCATCGAGCCAAAGTGGCGGGGTAGGGTGGCTGGCGTCTCCCAGCCAGGTATAGCCATGGCCGGCGAACACCACGCGCCAGTCGCCATCGCGAAATGCGCCTTCGGTGCTGGAGGCAAAGATGCAGCGAACCTGGGGCAGTTGCGCGGCCATTGCGTCTTGGCTGCCCAGGCCGTTCTGCAACAGGATCAGCTCGGCATCGGGTGTCAGTCGATGTTGCAACTGTGCGACAGCGTCTTGGGCGTCGTAGGCTTTGCACGCCACCAGCAGGCGATGAATCGGTTCGGGGCTGTCGGGCGTTTCGCCGATGACTGGGTAAGTGTGTTCGACGCCTTGTTCTATCAGGGTCAGCCCTTTGGCGGCCTGATAACTGGCCAGGCGTGCCTCATCGCGCAGGATCAACCTTACGGGCACGCCCGCACGTGCCAGGCGAGTGGCCCAGAGTGTGCCCAGGCTGCCAGCGCCGAGAATATGCCAGGTGGTCGACATCAGTTTGTGCTCCGTAGGGTCGCTCACAGTGAACGCGGCGAAAGAACCGCTATAATGCTCCGGCATTTTAGCTCGGGCGCGCTCCATCTCTACTGAGCCCGCCCCTTATATTGGAGAAATGACATGCCTTCGTTCGACGTGGTATCCGAACTGGACAAACACGAAGTCACCAACGCCGTCGAGAACGCCGTCAAGGAGCTGGATCGCCGCTATGACTTGAAAGGCAAGGGCAGCTTCGAATTCAAGGAAAAGGACCTGACCGTCAACCTGACCGCTGAAGCCGATTTCCAGCTGGAAGCGATGATCGAGATCCTCAAGCTGTCGCTGGTCAAGCGCAAGATCGATGCGCAGTGCCTTGAAATCAAGGACGCCTACGCCTCCGGCAAGCTGATGAAGCAGGAAGCCGTGCTCAAGGAAGGCATCGATAAGGAGCTGGCGAAGAAGATCGTTGCCCACGTCAAGGACGCCAAGCTGAAAGTCCAGGCCGCCATCCAGGGTGAGCAGGTGCGTATCACTGGCAAGAAGCGTGACGACCTCCAAGAGGCCATCGCGGCCTTGCGTGCCAAGACGTTCGATATGCCGCTGCAATTCAATAACTTCCGCGACTGATGGCACACTGGGGAACCCGCGGGCGTTTTTGACGTCCCACGCCCCACACACCTGCGCCCACTCTTGAGCCCTACGGGGCTCAATTGCATTTGTGGCCCGTGAATACGCCGAACATCCGGTAACCAGGAGAATGTTGATGGATTTGAACGCTGAAATGGATCACTTGATCAAGACCTCACAGTCGTGGATCCCGATGATCATGGAATATGGCAGCCGGGTATTGCTCGCAGTAATCACCCTGGCCATTGGTTGGTGGCTGATCAACGTATTTACCCACCGAGTAGGGCGGTTGCTGGCCATCCGTAACGCGGACCTGGCACTGCAGCACTTCGTCACCAGCCTGGCGAACATCGCGCTCAAAGTCATGCTGATTGTCAGCGTGGCCTCAATGATCGGCGTAGCGACCACCTCGTTCGTTGCTGCGATCGGTGCCGCTACCCTGGCCATTGGCCTGGCATTGCAAGGCAGCCTGGCCAACTTCGCCGGCGGCGTATTGATTCTGTTGTTCCGCCCGTTCCGTATTGGTGACTGGATCGAAGCCCAGGGCACCTCGGGTACGGTCGACAGCATCCAGATCTTCCACACTGTGCTGCGTACCGGCGACAACAAGACGGTGATCTTACCTAACGGCATCCTGTCCAACGGCATCATCACCAATACCAATCGTCAGCCGACTCGCAAGGTCGTGTTTGACGTGGGTGTGGACTATGACGCTGACCTGCAGAAAGCTCGCGAAGTGCTGCTGGAGTTGGCGCAAGATCCGCGCGTGCTGGCGGAGCCGATGGCTGTGGCCGTGGTTTCAACCTTGGGCGACAGTTCGATCACCGTGTCCCTGCGCTGCTGGACCAAGACGTCGGATTACTGGGATTTGGTGTTCTTGTTCAATGAGCTGGCACGTGACCGTTTGAAAGCGGTGGGAATTGATATTCCGTTTCCGCAGCGGGTTATTCGGGTGGTGCAGGAAACAGCCGAGAAGTAATAAATAACGATTGTTGCAAGGCAACGTGGGCGAAAAGTCGGACTCAGTGATGGTTAGTTTGCTAGCTATGTAATTTGAAGCCCTGACAGTAATAAAATAGACATAAAAAAACCGCGTACCCGAACAGGTATGCGGTTTTTTTATTGCATTTAAACGGTAATCGAACTACCGGTTAATTACAAAATGCTCAACGGGTATTCGACAATCAGACGAGTGTCATTGTTGTCAGCGGAATAACCACTGTAGGCACCGTTAGAGCGATACATGGCGAAGCGCAGGCGGAACGACAGGTCTTTGGCCGGTCCGCTTTGCATAACGTACTTGGACTCTGCGTCCCACTCGTTTTCCTTGCCTTCACCCAAGCCATTGGTCTTGATGTTGTCACCTTTGACGTAGCGGGTCATGAAGCTCAGGCCAGGAACACCGTAGGTCGCCATGTTGATGTCGTAACGAGCCTGCCAGGAACGTTCGTCGCGACCCACGAAGTCGGAGATCTGGATCGAGTTGGAGACGAAGATCGTACCGTTACCGTCGACGCCATAGTAGTAGCCGTTGTCACCGCTGGAGCGTTGGTGAGCGATCGTGAACTTGTGAGCGCCAATGCTGTAGGCGGCTTGCAGGCTCCACAGGTTGTTGTCTACACCCCGAGTACCGTCGCCGATCATATCGACCTGGTCACCACGCTTGTCACCCCGGGTACGGTACCCGTTGAGATCGAAGTTCAGCGATTGGGTGTCGCTCATCGGAAAGGTGTAGTTCAGATTGACATACTGCTTCTTGAAGTACTGATCAACATCCGACGCTGCGAAAGTGCCGGTAAGGCCTTCGGTAAATGCGTAGGTTGCGCCGAAGATATTGGCTGCGGTCAGACCTTTGCCATTGTCGAAGCCGTCGGAAACACCGCTGATGCTGTCGCGGCCCATGCCGGTTTGCTTGCTCAGGGCGGTGAAGCGACCTGCACTCAGCTCCAGGCCTTTGATTTCAGTGGAGGTGATCATAGTGCCCGTAGCGATTTCAGGCAGCAGGCGGCTGTCATCAGTCGAGAACACAGGGCTGGCGACGGTTTGTTGACCGTATTTCAAAACAGTATCGGAAATACGGAACTTGATGGCCGCGCCGCCCTTGGACTGAGTCCGTTCAGGGTTGCCATCACTGTCATTGGCGAACAGGCCGTTACCGCGACGGCCCGAACCGCCATCCAGCTTGGCCGAGCCCATCACGAATGCGTCAAGGCCAACACCAACGGTACCTTGCGTGAAGCCGGACTTGTATTGGAGCAGCTCACTGATACCGGTATCTTGACGATAGCCGCTTGTGCTCGAAGAAGGGTTACTCGCGCCATTCTTGTAATCACGGTTCATGTATTCCATCCGAGACTTGGCCGTGAGGCTTTGATCTTCGAGGAAACCCTTGGATTCGTCTTGAGAAGACGCCATTGCGAACTGCGTAGTGCCTGCTGAGACAGCCAGGGCGATCATGCTCCACTTCATCACGCGCATCGTGATTTGCTCCTTTGGTTTTAGGAAGAGTACTGCCGTCCCACCTGTATTTTTGTCTGGGCGGCTCTTTCTTTTTGTGTCGGCGCAAAGTTATATCACGCTGACAATGTTGGCGATACTTGCCCCACTTTCCTTTCAGCTTCTTTACGAGCGACGAGCGGGTCGTAAATTGCTAGATCCATGTCGCAATTTCACAGCCTCACTGTAGCGAGACTGACAACTTCAATGCGGTGTCCAAACCGTTAAAAGCGCGTAGAAAACGTGACTTTAAAGTTTGAAATCTTCCCTGGTGCACACTGAACCGCTGTTTTTTCATCGCGAAACACCTGGATCCCTTCAGGTGCCGTTGCCGACGATAGGGGGATGAATGCAACAAGCGCGCCCAAACCGAAAATTGAATGTCATTTTTTCGTGAAAAACGTTGCAGCTTCGTGAAAACCGCATAAGCACGGGGTTTTTACGCCGATTGGTTTGGCCGCGATGCCCATGCTCTTTGGCTGTCCGCGAGTGCATAAATCCTTAATCTTGCAAAAACGTTACCCGTTCACCCCATTCGGTGGGTAGACGGAGGCTCGCTTTGAGGCATGAGTGGGTCATTTTGGTGCAATAACCCTCATGGCTCGATGTGCAGTGATGGCTCAATGCCTTTTTGTGTTGAGGCCTCTGTATCGAGGGTCTCGTCGCAATGGTTCGACCAGCATCTGGCCAATCGCTGAAGTATTGGTCATTGAGCGTAGTCGAAATATTCGACTGTCTCGAAATGGTGCGCATTTTTTTTGCCATGCGTTGCCAATGCGCCTCTGGCGCGGCGTGAAGCAGTACCGATTCGCAGGTATGCTATCGGCCTTGAACCTGTCCTGCCGAACGGAGTGCCTGCGGTGTTCGCTTTAGATCAACGCCTTCAACAAGACACGCTGGTCATTGGGGATTTCCCCCTCTGTCGCCTGCTGCTGTCCAATGACTCGAACTACCCTTGGTTCATCCTGGTGCCGCGTATCAACGGTATCAGCGAAGTGTTTCAGCTGGATGTCACCGACCAGCAGCGCTTATGGCAAGAAACCACCGCCTTGGCGCAATTGCTGAATGAAGGCCTTGCGGCTGAAAAGATGAATATCGGCGCACTGGGCAACGTAGTCAGTCAGTTGCACGTGCACGTGATCGTGCGCAAACGCGACGACGCCGCTTGGCCGGCGCCGGTGTGGGGCAGGCATCCGGCCCAGCCTTACACCGATGAGCAAGTGACAGCCATCCGCGCTCGTCTGCGTGAGCTGCTGCCTGCCGATTTCATCTTTACCCAGGGCTGAATTATGGATTTGCAAGATCGCGTTACCGACCTGGAAAGCCGGCTGGCCTTCCAGGACGACACCATCGAGACCCTCAATGATATTCTGGTCACGCAGCAACGTGCGGTCGAGCGCCTGCAGTTGCAGATGACCGCGCTGCTCAAGCGCCAGGAAGAGATGGGCGGCCAATTCGAGACATCGGAAGAAGAAGCGCCGCCGCCTCACTATTAATAGCCGCGCATAAAAAAACCGCGATCCAGCAATGCTGGCTCGCGGTTTTTTTTGCTGCGAAGGCGCGTATCAGCGACGCGGCAGTGCAGCGATCACGTCTTCGGCTTGCAGGCCTTTGTCGCGATTCATGACGGAGAATTCCACGCGCTGGCCTTCCACCAGGACGCGATGGCCTTCGCCGCGAATGGCCCGGAAGTGGACGAAGATATCGTCGCCCGAATCGCGGGAAATAAAGCCGAAGCCCTTGGACGTGTTGAACCACTTGACGGTACCGGTATCCCGATTGGTCATGTCGTAGGTTGGCGACGAGGCCGCAGGAGACGAACGGTAGAAGCTGATGGCCAAGTGAAGAACGATGGCGACCACAGCAATCACCAGGCTGAGCAGGATGGCCGGGTGGCCACCGACTTCAGGCATGGGGGCCAGGAGGGTGAGGGTTTGTACGACAACGGTCAGCACCAGCAGCGCGCTGACCAGGTTTTGCAGTTGATGACGTGTGCCTTTGTTCCAGTAAGGGATCACGGGTGCCAGCGTCAGGTTAAGAAGGCCGAACAAGGCCAGGTACAGAGCGTCGTGTTGTTCCAGGTAGGGAGGGCTTCCCTGTTGCAAGCTCGGTATAAAGGACAGCAGCAAAGCTGCAACGCCCGTTAGCAGGTGGACGATTTTCAACATTTTGATTAACTCACGTTAAGACGGATCACGAGGAAGAGCTGACTGGCACGGTTCGCTTCTGAACAATGGGAGGCGTTGGGCACGTGCGCGGGTATCAGCCTATGTCGCTGCCGCAGAAAGTAACGGCGACGACACGCCGTCTATTTAACAGCAAAGGCTGTGCCTACTCAAATCAAGCATTTCGGGGTGTTGCAAGGAGGACCGCATTTCTGCGTCAAACGCTTGTCCTAGACACGTGCAGGCCATTCAAGCGGCTGGTAGAGATATTTCCCACATGGCTCGACGGCTGCGGCTGCGCCGTTTGGCAGGTTACACCGGGGCGAATTGCCGCTCCGGGCTGCGCATCACCGGCACTCTTGCTAGAGTGGTCCTGCACCTGATCAACAAATGCTTGTCAATTGAAGGGGATAAACATGGCAATCGATATCGGTATCAGTGAAGAAGATCGTAAATCCATCGTCGATGGGCTTTCACGACTGCTTTCCGATACCTACGTACTGTATCTGAAGACCCACAACTTCCATTGGAACGTCACGGGCCCCATGTTCCGTACGTTGCACCTGATGTTTGAAGAGCAGTACAACGAGTTGGCCCTGGCGGTGGACTCCATTGCCGAGCGTATCCGTGCCCTGGGTTTCCCGGCGCCGGGTGCCTATTCGATCTATGCCCGCCTTTCTTCTATCAAGGAAGAAGAGGGCGTACCCAGTGCCGAAGAGATGATCAAGCAACTGGTGGCTGGTCAGGAAGCCGTCACTCGCACAGCGCGCGGCATCTTCCCATTGCTCGACAAGGTCAGCGATGAGCCGACGGCCGACCTGTTGACCCAGCGTATGCAGGTTCACGAGAAAACCGCGTGGATGCTGCGTTCGCTGCTTGAAAACCAGTAAACGCCGACCCTGAGTGGCGCCGTCCTGGCGCCGCTCGCTTGTTTCCGCGCATTTCCTGGCGTTGTCCTACGCCGATCAACTCCCGCGTCTTCTGGCTGCCCGTTGCTCGCTGCTGTTTTATAGGGCCACTGCCCAAGGGGATATCCCGTGGGCTGCTGTTTGGCAATGGAGTGTCAGGTGTATGTCACGTGGAGTCGGTAATGGAGTGATGGAAACCGGTGGTTTTCATAAGATACAGGTCGACCCTTTTGCAAAAGGGTTCGATATGGGACTGGCCAAGCCATTGTCTCGGTCGGTGAGGCTCAATGGGTTTTCCACTTGTCTGCGGCTGGAGCAGATCTATTGGAATATCCTCACGGAAATAGCCAGGATCAACGCCTGTTCAGTCAGTGCGTTGCTGTCTTACGTCGATCGGGAAGTGCACTTGCGTTATGGAGGTGTGAAGAACTTCAGTGGGTTGGTCAGGGTGGTGTGCGTGGTTTACCTCTTGAAAGGGCGTATTGAACCTTCATACTCACCGAGGTAGTCACCGGGCACCGGGGCCGGCCCATGTATGAGCTGAGGTGGGTAAGGCTCAGGACAGAAAGCCGGCTGCGCTGCCTCGATTTACCAGATATAATCCCGCGCTTTGCTACGCATGCTGCGAACCCGCAGGGCAGGCGTGGCGCAGTAACGATCTGATCGCCGAGACATCTCCATGCCCATGTACGACTATCAATGCGCTTCCTGTGGTCATCAGTTGGAAGCCATTCAGAAGATCAGCGCCGCGCCGTTGGTCGATTGCCCTGCCTGCCAGGCTCCGGAGCTCAAGAAGATGTTGTCCATGCCGGGCTTCCGCTTGAGCGGCAGCGGCTGGTACGAGACCGACTTCAAGACCGGCTCGAAGAAGAACCTGGCCGGCGGCGACAAAGCAGACTGAGTTGAACTCTACGCGCAGGCTCCTGCATTATCCGTCCCCTGCTTTAATGTACGGTGACGAGGCGGGCCTCCACCGAATTTCGAATTACGAGAAGTGAAACCACTACCATGATGCGCAGCCACTATTGCGGCCAACTGAACGAGACCCTGGAAGGTCAGGAAATCACCCTTTGCGGATGGGTTCACCGTCGCCGCGACCACGGCGGGGTCATCTTCCTCGATATCCGTGATCGTGATGGTCTGGCCCAAGTGGTGTTCGACCCGGATCGCGCCGAGAGCTTCGCTGCCGCCGACCGCGTGCGCAGCGAATACGTTGTGAAGATCACCGGCAAGGTTCGCCTGCGTCCCGCTGGCGCTGTGAACAAGAACATGGCGTCCGGCGGCATCGAAGTGCTGGGCTACGAGCTGGAAGTGCTGAACGAGTCGGAAACCCCGCCGTTCCCACTCAATGAGTACTCCGACGTGGGCGAAGAAACCCGCCTGCGCTACCGCTTCCTGGACCTGCGTCGTCCGGAAATGGCCGAGAAGCTGCGCCTGCGTTCGCGCATGACCACCAGCATCCGCCGCTTTCTCGACGAAAACGGCTTCCTGGACGTTGAAACGCCGATCCTGACCCGGGCCACCCCGGAAGGCGCGCGTGACTACCTGGTGCCTAGCCGTACCCACGCCGGCAGCTTCTTCGCTTTGCCGCAATCGCCGCAGTTGTTCAAGCAACTGCTGATGGTGGCCGGCTTCGACCGTTACTACCAGATCGCCAAGTGCTTCCGTGACGAAGACCTGCGCGCCGACCGCCAGCCGGAATTCACCCAGATCGACATCGAGACCAGTTTCCTCGATGAAAAAGAGATCATGGGCCTCACCGAGCAAATGATCCGCAACCTGTTCAAGGAAGTGCTGGACCTGGAGTTCGGCGAATTCCCGCACATGACCTTCGAAGAAGCCATGCGCCGCTACGGTTCCGATAAGCCAGACCTGCGTAACCCGCTGGAACTGGTGGACGTGGCCGACCAGCTCAAGGAAGTCGACTTCAAGGTGTTCAGCGGCCCGGCCAACGATCCTAAATGCCGCATCGCCGCCCTGCGCGTGCCTGGCGGCGCGAGCATGCCGCGCAAGCAGATCGACGATTACACCAAGTTCGTCGGCATCTACGGTGCCAAGGGCCTGGCATACATCAAGGTCAACGAGCGCGCCAATGGCGTTGAGGGTCTGCAATCGCCGATCGTCAAGAACATCCCGCTGGACAACCTGAACGCGATCCTCGATCGCGTCGGTGCGGTCGATGGCGACATCGTGTTCTTCGGCGCCGACAAATCCAAGATCGTCAGCGAAGCGCTGGGCGCACTGCGCATCAAGCTGGGCACCGACCTCGACCTGCTGACCTGCAAGTGGGCACCGATGTGGGTTGTCGACTTCCCGATGTTCGAAGAGAACGACGACGGCAGCTTCAGCGCCTTGCACCACCCGTTCACCGCGCCGAAGTGCACGCCGGCAGAGCTGGAAGCCAATCCGGCTGGCGCTCTGTCCCGTGCCTACGACATGGTGTTGAACGGTACTGAGCTGGGTGGCGGCTCGATCCGTATCCACCGCAAAGAGATGCAACAGTCGGTCTTCCGTCTGCTGGGTATCAACGAAGCGGAACAGGAAGAGAAATTCGGCTTCCTGCTCGACGCCCTGAAATACGGTGCACCGCCCCACGGTGGCCTGGCCTTCGGCCTGGACCGCCTGGTGATGCTGATGACCGGCGCCCAGTCGATCCGTGAAGTGATCGCCTTCCCGAAAACCCAGAGTGCTGCGGACGTCATGACCCAGGCTCCAGGTGTGGTGGATGCCAAGGCATTGCGCGAACTGCACATTCGTCTGCGTGAGGCGCCGAAAGCTGAGTAAGGCCGCAGCGTGAAAGCGCACTGAGGTTTACGCAGTCTAAAAAGGCGCATCTTCGGATGCGCCTTTGCGTTACAAGGGCTGTGCTTTAAAGAGGGAAGTCCCACCTGGGGTGGGATTGTTAAGGTTTCTACAGAATTTCGGAGTTGTGTTATGGCTGGCCATTCCAAGTGGGCGAACATCAAGCACCGCAAAGAGCGTCAAGATGCCAAGAAAGGCAAGATCTTCACCAAGTGGATCCGAGAGCTGACCGTCGCTGCCCGCCAAGGCGGTGGTGACCCTGGCTCCAACCCGCGTCTGCGCCTGGCGCTGGACAAGGCCCTGGGTGCGAACATGAGCCGCGATATCATCGACCGCGCCGTGGCCCGTGGCGCCGGTGCCGCCGATACCGACGACATGGTCGAGCTGAGCTACGAAGGCTATGGCCCGGGCGGGGTGGCGGTGATGGTCGAGTGTATGACCGACAACCGCAACCGCACCGCAGCGGCTGTGCGCCATGCGTTCAGCAAATGCGGCGGCAACCTCGGTACTGACGGTTCGGTGGCCTACTTGTTCGAGCGCAAGGGGCAGATTTCCTTTGCACCGGGTGTGGATGAAGATGCACTGATCGAAGCCGCGATGGAGGCGGATGCCGACGACGTGGTGACCAACGACGACGGCTCCATCGACGTGTTCACCTCGTTTGCCGGGTTCTATGCCGTGCGCAATGCGTTGGAAGCCGCTGGTTTCAAAGGCACTGACGCGGAAATCGTGATGCTGCCGACCACCAGCGCCGAGCTGGATCTGGACGGTGCGCAGAAAGTGCTGAAGATGCTGGACATGCTCGAAGACCTGGATGATGTGCAGAATGTGTATTCGAACGCCGATATCCCGGAAGAAGTTGCCGCACAGCTAGGCTGATGGGTGACGTAGATCAAAATGTGGGAGCGAGCAAGCCCGTTCCCACATTGGATCTCCTCTGTATCGAAAATTGTTTTACCCAACCTGCAGGCGTTATGACTTTAATCCTAGGTATCGACCCCGGTTCGCGCATCACCGGTTTTGGCGTGGTGCAACACACCCCGCGCGGCTGCATCTATGTCGCCTCGGGTTGCATCCGTACCGGCGCGGGCGAGTTGGCCGAGCGCCTGCAGATTGTCTATCGCGGCGTGCGTGAGGTGATCCAGACGTACGGGCCGGTGACCATGGGCATCGAGAAGGTGTTCATGGCAAAGAACGCCGACTCAGCCCTTAAGCTTGGCCAGGCCCGTGGCGCGGCCATCGTGGCCGGCGCGGAGGAGGGCATGGAGATTGCCGAGTACACCGCGACGCAGGTCAAGCAGGCCGTGGTTGGCACCGGTGGGGCCAACAAGGAACAGGTGCAGATGATGGTCATGCACATGCTCAAACTCACCGCCAAGCCGCAGATTGACGCCTCCGACGCCCTGGCCATCGCCATTTGCCATGCGCACACCCGATCCAGTCTGCTACCGCACGGCCTCGGTACGGCACGCAGTCGTGGCGGGCGCCTGCGTCTCTGATAGCATCAGCGCAATCGTTATTTCCGGTCAGGCCTTGATCTGACCTCAAGCTTTAAGGAACGAACCGTGATTGGACGCTTGCGCGGCACCCTGGCTGAGAAACAGCCGCCGCACCTGATTCTGGATGTAAATGGGTTGGGGTATGAGCTGGAAGTGCCCATGACCACCTTGTATCGCCTGCCGTCGGTCGGTGAGCCGATAACACTGCACACTCATTTGGTGGTGCGCGAAGACGCACAACTGCTCTATGGTTTCATTGGCAAGCGCGACCGTGACTTCTTCCGCGAGCTGATCCGCCTCAATGGTGTGGGGCCGAAACTGGCCCTGGCCTTGATGTCGAGCCTGGAAGTGGATGAACTGGTGCGAGCCGTTTCGGCCCAGGATACCTCTGCGTTGACCAAGGTGCCCGGCGTCGGCAAAAAGACCGCCGAGCGCCTGCTGGTGGAACTCAAGGACCGCTTCAAGGCCTGGGAAGTCGTGCCGAGCATGTTTGCCCTGGTGCCGAACCAGCCGGATATGCCGGCGGGGCAGGTCGCGAGCGCCGAAAGTGATGCGGTCAGTGCGCTGATCTCCCTGGGCTACAAGCCGCAGGAAGCCAGCAAGGCCGTATCGGCCATCAAGGACAAGAACCTGAGCAGTGAAGACATGATCCGCCGTGCCCTGAAGGGAATGATTTAAGTGATTGAAGCTGATCGTCTGATCGCGGCCACCGGCCCGCGCGACCGTGAAGAAATCCAGGACCGCGCCATCCGTCCACTGAGCCTGGCGGATTATATCGGCCAGCCTACCGTGCGCGAGCAGATGGAATTGTTTATCCAGGCCGCGCGCGGACGCAGTGAATCCCTGGATCACACGCTGATCTTCGGCCCGCCGGGTCTGGGCAAGACCACCCTGGCCAACATCATTGCCCAGGAAATGGGCGTGTCGATCAAGTCGACCTCCGGCCCGGTGCTGGAGCGTCCGGGCGACCTGGCAGCATTGCTGACCAACCTTGAGCCGCACGATGTGCTGTTTATCGACGAGATCCACCGACTCTCGCCGATTGTCGAGGAAGTGCTGTATCCCGCGATGGAAGACTTCCAGCTCGATATCATGATCGGCGAAGGCCCTGCGGCGCGCTCGATCAAGCTCGACCTGCCACCTTTCACGCTCGTCGGCGCCACCACCCGCGCCGGCATGTTGACCAACCCGCTGCGAGACCGTTTCGGCATTGTTCAACGTCTAGAGTTCTATAGCACCGCAGACTTGGCGACCATCGTCAGCCGTTCGGCAGGCATTCTTGGCTTGCCGCTGGACCCGGAAGGCGCGTTTGAAATCGCCCGTCGCGCCCGTGGCACGCCACGGATTGCCAACCGCTTGCTGCGTCGCGTGAGGGATTTCGCCGAAGTGCGGGCCAAGGGCCATATCACCAAGCCCGTGGCCGACCTGGCCTTGAACCTGCTGGATGTGGATGAACACGGCTTTGATCACCAGGATCGACGTCTACTCTTGACCATGATCGAGAAGTTCGACGGGGGGCCGGTGGGCGTCGACAGCCTGGCGGCGGCGATCAGTGAGGAGCGCCATACCATTGAGGATGTGCTGGAGCCGTACCTGATCCAACAGGGTTATATCATGCGCACTCCGAGGGGCCGCGTCGTGACGCGCCATGCCTACCTGCACTTCGGATTAAACATTCCGTCACGATTGGGTGAGATGCCCGTGGTAGACGAATTCCTCGATGCAGTGGACGATTAAAAGCTTCACGAAAGTCGATTTATTCGATGTTTGTGCTGTCCTAGTGGCTGGCGTCGTCTTTCAGTCACTGGATATGTTTCAGAGAATGAAAAAACAGTTGCCTGGCCGGATTGGCAACCTGAGGAGTAAGCACTAGAGTATGCGCGCGCAAAACGGGGATCAGTCGTTCGCTCATCGCTGTCGCGTTTATTACGAGGACACCGACGCGGGCGGCATCGTGTATTACGTCAATTACCTCAAGTTCATGGAGCGGGCTCGAACCGAGCGGCTACGGGAGCTGGGCTTTGCCCAATCCGAGCTGGCAGGGGAGGACCTGTTATTCGTCGTGCATTCCAGCGAGGCGCGTTATCACGCGCCGGCGCGGCTGGACGATGAATTGCTGGTAAGCGCTGAAGTAATCGAATTGAACCGTGTCAGCCTGCGTTTCAAGCAGCAGGTCAGGCGGGCAACGGATGCAACGCTGCTCTGCGAGGGGCAGTTCCTGGTGGCCTGTGTGCGCACCAATAGTTTGAAACCCCGGGCCATTCCCGAAGCTCTACGTGCGGCCTTTGCTGGCGTAAGCGGCGCGGGTAAACAATCAAAGCAGGAGATTTAGCGTGGAACCTACCGTCGTCGACCATTCCTCCATGTGGAGCCTGGTCAGTAATGCCAGTGTTGTGGTTCAACTGGTGATGCTGACCCTGGTAGCCGCATCGGTTACCTCTTGGGTCATGATTTTTCAGCGCAGCAACCTGCTGCGTGCCGGTCGACGTGCCCTGGAGAGCTTTGAAGAGCGCTTCTGGTCGGGTATCGACCTGTCCAAGCTGTACCGCCAGGCCGGTAGCAACCCGGACCCGGATTCGGGCGTCGAGCAGATCTTCCGCGCGGGCTTCAAAGAATTCTCCCGTCTGCGCCAGCAGCCAGGCGTGGACCCGGAAGCGGTCATGGAAGGTGTGGCCCGTGCCATGCGCGTCGCCATTTCCCGTGAAGAAGAGAAGCTTGAGCAAAGCTTGCCGTTCCTCGCCACCGTCGGTTCCGTGAGCCCGTACATCGGCCTGTTCGGTACCGTGTGGGGGATCATGAACTCCTTCCGCGGCCTGGCCCAGGCCCAGCAAGCGACCCTGGCCACCGTGGCCCCGGGTATCGCTGAAGCCCTGGTCGCCACCGCGATCGGCCTGTTCGCTGCGATCCCGGCAGTAATCGCCTACAACCGTTTCGCCGCTACCAGCGAGACGTTGATTGGCCGTTACTACACCTTCGCCGATGAGTTCCAGGCGATCCTGCACCGTAAAGTGCACACCAGCGAAGAATAAGCAGGTAATTCCCAATGGCTTTAATCGCTCGAGCTCGCAAAAAGCGCAAGCCGGTCGCCGAGATGAACGTAGTGCCTTACATCGACGTGATGCTGGTGCTGCTGGTTATCTTCATGGTGACCGCGCCGATGCTCAACCAGGGCGTGAAGGTTGATCTGCCCAAGGTTTCCAGTGAAGCCTTGCCGCAAGACAACAACACCCAGGTCCTGACCATTTCGATCAAGGCTGACAAGACCTATTACTGGAACCTTGGCAGCGAAGTCGACACCCAGAAGCAGCAGGACAAGGCCCTCACCTTGCCAGCGATGACTGACGCTGTGACCAAGATCATTCGCTCCGGCAACGAAGGCGGCAAGCACACCCAGGTCTTCATTCGCGGTGACAAGTCGGTCGATTACGGCTCCGTCATGGGCGCCATGGGCGGGCTGCAGAAGGCCGGCGTCGGTAACGTTGGCTTGATTACCGAGGCGCCCTGATGCAGCAACAGCGAGAGCCGTCCGCCTCGGAAAGCTTCTTCTGGCCTAGCGTCTGGGCAATTGCCCTGCACGTCCTGGTGTTTGGCATGCTGTTCGTCAGCTTTGCCATGACCCCGGACCTGCCGCCAGCCAAGCCGATCGTGCAGGCGACCCTGTATCAGCTGAAATCGAAAAGTCAGGCCACCACCCAGACCAATCAGAAGATTGCGGGTGAGGCCCAGAAGTCGGCTGCGCGCCAGACTGAAGTCGAACAGATGGAACAGAAGAAGGTCGAGCAGGAAGCGGTGAAGGCTGCTGCGGAACAAAAGAAAGAAGAGGCGGCTCAAAAGGCCGAGGAATCGAAAAAGGCTGACGAAGCCAAGAAAGCTGATGAGGCGAAAAAGGCTGATGAGGCCAAGAAGTCCGAGAAAGCTGCCGAAGCTAAAAAGGCTGAAGAGAAACAATTGGCTGATATAGCCAAAAAGAAATCTGAAGAAGAAGCCAAGAAAGCTGCTGAAGAAGAGGCCAAGAAAAAGGCCGCTGAAGACGCCAAGAAGAAAATAGTCGAAGACGCGAAGAAAAAAGCCGCCGAAGACGCCAAGAAAAAAGCTGAAGCAGACCAGGCGAAGAAGAAAATCGCCGACGACGCGAAGAAGAAAGCTGCCGCCGACGCCACCAAGAAAAAGGCCCAGGAAGCAGCGCGTAAATCCGCCGAAGAGAAAAAGGCCCAGGCCTTGGCAGATTTGCTTTCCGACACGCCTCAGCGTCAGCAAGCCTTGGCCGATGAGCAAGGCGATGATGTCGCAGGCAGTTTCGACGACCTGATTCGGGCGCGGGCAGCAGAAGGCTGGACACGTCCACCTTCGGCGCGTAAAGGCATGACAGTAGTGCTGCAGATCGGCATGTTGCCGGACGGTACGGTGACTTCGGTCAGCGTGGCCAAGTCCAGTGGTGACGGTTCGTTCGACAGTTCGGCGGTTGCCGCGGTCAAGAATATTGGCCGGTTGACCGAGATGCAGGGAATGAAACCAAGCGACTTCGCTCCCTATCGATCATTCAAGATGACATTCACACCTGAGGATCTAGCCTTGTGAGAAACCTTCTTCGAGGAATGCTTGTCGTTATTTGCTGTATGGCAGGGATAGCGGCGGCGGATGAAAAGAACATCCTGGTCACCAGCGGTAGCGATCGGGCCACCCCGATCGCGGTAGTACCGTTCGGCTGGCAGGGCGGCAGCGTGCTGCCGGACGACATAGCCCAGATCGTCAGTGACGACCTGCGCAACTCCGGCTACTACGCACCGATTCCAAAGGGCAACATGATCAGCCAGCCTAACCAGGCCAGCGAAGTTGTGTTCCGAGACTGGAAGGCTGTTGGCGCCCAATACCTGATGGTCGGCAACATCACGCCGGCCGGCGGTCGCCTGCAAATCACCTACACCTTGTTCAACGTGGCGACCGAGCAGCAGGTCTTGACCGGCAGCGTTTCGGGCACCGCCGAACAACTGCGGGACATGGCCCACTACATCTCGGACCAGTCGTTTGAAAAACTCACCGGCATCAAGGGTGCGTTCTCGACGCGTCTGCTTTATGTAACGGCTGAACGTTTTTCCGTGGATAACACGCGCTACACGCTGCAGCGCTCGGACTACGACGGTGCACGCGCAGTGACCCTGCTGCAATCGCGTGAGCCAATCCTGTCGCCGCGCTTTGCGCCGGACGGCAAGCGTATTGCCTATGTGTCTTTTGAACAGCGCCGCCCACGGATTTTCGTGCAGCACATTGATACTGGCCGTCGTGAGCAGATCACTAACTTTGAAGGCCTCAACGGTGCACCCGCGTGGTCGCCGGATGGTTCGCGCCTGGCGTTCGTGCTGTCCAAAGATGGCAACCCGGATATCTATGTGATGAACATGGCTTCGCGCCAGCTCAGCCGCGTAACCAATGGCCCTGGCATCAATACCGAGCCGTTCTGGGGTAAGGATGGTTCGACCATTTACTTCACCTCTGACCGTGGCGGTAAGCCACAGGTCTACAAGGCAAACGTGAATGGCGGCGGTGCGGAACGTGTGACCTTTATTGGTAACTACAACGCCAACCCTAAGCTTTCGGCCGATGAAAAGACGTTGGTGATGATTCACCGTCAGGATGGTTTCACTAATTTCCGGGTTGCGGCCCAGGATTTGCAGCGCGGAACCGTAAAAATCCTCACAGATACCAACCTTGATGAGTCAGCCACTGTTGCGCCCAACGGCACCATGGTAATCTACGCCACCCGCCAGCAGGGCCGGGGAGTCTTGATGCTCGTGTCCATTAATGGACGCGTAAGGCTCCCGCTTCCTACCGCACAAGGCGAAGTCAGAGAACCATCCTGGTCCCCTTACCTGAACTGACGCGGCGCTACAAAAAGAAGTACTTAACACACTGGGGTTCATTAGGAGTTTCACGATGGAAATGCTGAAGTTTGGTAAGTTTGCTGCTCTGGCTCTGGCTCTGTCCGTAGCTGTTGGTTGCTCGTCTAAAGGCGGCGACAATGCCGGTGAAGGCGCAGCTGTTGATCCAAACGCTGGTTACGGCGCTAACACTGGTGCAGTTGACGGCTCCCTGAGCGAAGAAGCTGCTCTGCGCGCTATCACCACTTTCTACTTCGAATACGACAGTTCGGACCTGAAACCAGAGGCCATGCGCGCTCTGGACGTTCACGCGAAGGACCTGAAAGCTAACGGCGCTCGCGTTGTTCTGGAAGGTAACACTGACGCCCGTGGTACTCGTGAGTACAACATGGCACTGGGCGAGCGTCGTGCGAAAGCCGTTCAGCGCTACCTGGTACTGCAAGGTGTTGCTCCAGGCCAACTGGAACTGGTTTCCTACGGTAAAGAGCGTCCAGTTGCCACCGGTAACGATGAGCAGTCCTGGGCTCAAAACCGTCGCGTCGAACTGCGTAAGTAATTCGTCATGCGAACGTGCCGTCGTGCTCTAACTGTATTGGCTCTCAGTCTCGCACCGCTTGCGGTGTGGGCTGCGGTTCCTGTGGAAGATAGCAACTCAGGCTATAACAATAGCGCGAGCAGCTATCCACCAGCGGGTTATGGTACGAACGGCGCCTATGCGGGGGGAGCGGCTACGTCCGCTCCCTCGGCACAGGGCGAACTGTTCAACCAGCTGCAACGCATGCAGGATCAATTGGCGCAGCAACAAGGCACCATTGAGGTACTGCAGAATCAAGTGAACCAGCTGAAGCAAGAAGGCCTGGAGCGTTACCAGGATCTTGATCGACGTATTGGAGCCGGTGTTGCACCTGCCGCCACTCCTGATAATTCTTCTGCCGGTGGTGCGCCTAGCGCTGCTGCCGGTGGTGTCGCAGCGGGGGCTGCAAGCCAAGCCCCTGCCAGCAGCGAACCGGGTGATCCGGCGAAGGAAAAGCTGTATTACGATGCAGCCTTCGACCTGATCAAAGCCAAGGATTTCGATAGGGCCAGCCAGGCTTTTACCGCTTTCCTGCGCAAATACCCGAACAGCCAGTACGCGGGCAACGCCCAATACTGGTTGGGCGAAGTCAACTTGGCCAAAGGTGATCTGCAGGGGGCGGGCCAGGCATTTGCCAAGGTCAGCCAGCTGTACCCCAAGCACGCCAAGGTGCCGGATTCGCTGTACAAACTCGCTGACGTAGAACGCCGCCTGGGTCATACCGACAAGGTCAAAGGTATTCTGCAGCAGGTCGTGGCCCAATATCCGGGTACTTCCGCTGCCCAGTTGGCCCAGCGGGACCTGCAACGCTTGTAAGCGATGCCGCCCGTTTAGAAGAAACCCGCGCCTGGCGCGGGTTTTTTCGTTAGAATCCACGCCCTTTTATGAAACACGCTTCCTGGGGTCTACGCGTTGGCGGGGTCTCTTGAGGTGCCTGACGGAGGCGGACAGCCTGTTTAGCTGTTACGCCCGTGGCGACTATGCACGACACATTAAGAATTACCGAAGTTTTTTACTCGTTGCAGGGTGAAACGCGAACGGCTGGCCTGCCCACAGTATTCGTGCGGCTGACCGGTTGCCCTTTGCGTTGCCAATACTGCGACAGCGCCTACGCCTTCAGTGGCGGCACGGTGCGCACCCTCAATGACATCCTGGAGCAGGTTGCCGGTTATAAGCCGCGCTACGTCTGCGTGACCGGCGGTGAGCCGCTGGCCCAGCCCAATGCCATCCCTTTGCTCAAGCAGCTGTGTGATGCCGGCTATGAAGTGTCGCTGGAGACCAGTGGCGCTCTGGACATCTCTGCGGTTGACCCCCGTGTAAGTCGCGTGGTCGACCTCAAGACTCCAGGCTCCAAGGAAGCACATCGCAACCGCTACGAGAACATCGACCTGCTGACGGCGAACGACCAGGTCAAGTTCGTTATCTGTTCCCGCGACGATTACGACTGGGCAAACTCCAAGCTGATTCAATATGGCTTGGATCGTCGCGCGGGCGAGGTGCTGTTCTCGCCAAGCCACCATGACCTGAACGCGCGTGACCTTGCCGATTGGGTCGTGGCGGACAATCTACCGGTCCGCCTGCAATTGCAGTTGCATAAATACCTTTGGAACGACGAGCCAGGACGCTGATATGACAGAACAAACAATGGATCAAAAACGCGCGGTAATCCTCCTTTCCGGTGGCCTTGATTCCGCCACAGTGGTTGCCATGGCACAAGCGCAAGGCTACAGCTGCTATACCATGAGCTTCGACTACGGCCAGCGCCACCGTGCCGAGCTGAACGCCGCCGCCCGCGTCGCTCGTGAGATGGGCGTGGTAGAGCACAAGGTGATCGGCCTCAATCTCAACGGCATCGGCGGCTCCGCGCTGACCGACAGCAGCATCGATGTACCGGAAGCGCCCAGCGAAGGTATCCCGGTGACTTATGTGCCTGCACGTAACACCGTGTTCCTGTCCCTGGCCCTCGGCTGGGCAGAAGTGCTCAGCGCCCGTGACATCTTTATCGGCGTCAATGCGGTGGATTACTCCGGCTACCCGGACTGCCGCCCAGAGTTCGTTGAGTCGTTCGAGCGCATGGCCAACCTGGCAACAAAGGCCGGTGTAGAGGGGCAGGGCTTCCGCATCCTCGCGCCGCTGCAAAACCTGAGCAAGGCCGATATCGTCAAGGCTGGCGTAGGACTTGGCGTTGATTATTCGCTGACTGTTTCCTGCTATCAGGCAGACGATGACGGCCGTGCTTGTGGGAAATGCGATAGCTGCCGACTGCGTGCAGAAGGCTTCCAAGCGGCCGGAATTGCTGACCCAACGCGTTATTTCTGATTTATTTCAAATAAGGTGTTGAATAATCCTTAGAAATCAGTATTATACGCGCCACCACACAGCGGGTCGTTAGCTCAGTTGGTAGAGCAGTTGGCTTTTAACCAATTGGTCGTAGGTTCGAATCCCACACGACCCACCATATTTGGCGGATTTAGAAAATCCGGAAGGCCCACGCAAGTGAGGATTTCCGGGTTTTTTTTTGCCTGTTTGAACATACCCAAAGCCCCAGGCGGACCAGAAGCCTGGGGCATTTTTGTTTCTGTTCGACGGCAAGCGTCACAGGGGCAAGGCTTTTTCTCCCCGTTTGTTGTCAAACGATCCGAATCGCGAGTAGATTGAGTGCTATACAGCTCAGGACAAGGACCGTCATGACCACGCTTTCGCCTATCACCTCCGCCACTACGCTTGTTCCCCGTCCGGCAGAAGCGCCGAGCGCCACTCTGGCGCAAAGCACGGACGTCAGCGTAAAGCGACCGTCCCTGGTCGTCAGCCTGGGCAATGTTGTCTCCGATACGCTTGCTGACACGTATTCCCGCAGGGGGCAATTACCGGGTCAAGAGACCGTGCGTGCCTGGGAAAGCGAAAGCCAGGATGCGCTCAGCAAAACCCTAAATACCAACTTCAACTCGTTGTCCACAGCCAGCCGCTTCAGTGGCCTCGGCACCGGCTTGGTTGCGCAATTCGTCAAGGGCGGCGGGGTGGGGGTTTCCCAGTCTGTTTTGTACGCGAGTGCGGATCGGGCGCAAAACGCCGGCGAACTCAAGATCGATCAGAGCCTGCTGCACACCAAGGCCGATAATCTGCTGAGCCTCAGCATCCAGACCGCCAGCGGCAAGACCGTGACCTTCAGCCTCTCCAGCCAGGCCGATGGCCTGGGTGTGCAGGCCACCGTGGATGGCGGCACCTTGAGCGATGACGAACTCGAGGCGGTCGGCAAATTGGGCAGCGCCTTCCAGGCCGCCGTAGACGGGGTGACTGCGACGCCGCCGAAGCTCGACCTCAGCCAACTGACGCAGTTTGATTCCAAGCTGCTGGCCTCGGTGAACCTCAACGCCACGCTAAAGGGCCTGGACGGTCAGGACCTGAGCCTGGCCTTCCACGCCGACAGTCAAAGCCGTACTACACGCATGAGTGGCCCGCTGGGCGAACTTAACGTGGCAGTGGACCTGAAAAACAGCGCGATCCTGGGCGATGCCAAGCAGCAGGCCAATGCGCTGAAAAGCTACCTCACCCAGTTTGATCGCGCGCAGGAACGCGGCAGCGCCAAGCCGGAGTTGATGGCGATGTTCAAGGACGCGTTCCGCGCCATGAACAGCCATTATCCACAGGCCATTTCCCTGCCGGAAGCGCTGACCCGCAACCCGACCGACCAGGGACTGCTGACCGGCCTTGCTGATTTCAAGGCGTCGATCAAGCAGGCCACTGACTCACCCAACCCGATGCGCCCGTCCGAGGTGGACGGCTTTGCCTATCAAGTGTCGCAAAAGACCCGCGTCGGCGGCAGCAGCGCATTGGACCGCAACGTCAGCCAGGACCAGCAGTCGAGCCTCTCCGCGAGTTTCCATAAAGGCCTCAAGGGTGGAAAGGCACCGGCTCTGGATGGCAGCCTGGAGTCGCAGAACTATCTTTATGTGCAAGTGCAGGACAAGGCCAGCAGTTCGGCCAATCTCTCCTACAAGGACGGCTTGCTGGTCAACGCATCCGTCGAGCAGAGTGCCAGCCAGAACACTCGTACGCAGAAGTATGTGATGGGCAAGCTGATGGAGGACACCACTGTGCCGAAAGACGCCTCGGTCAAGCGCGATTACCTCGTCCTTCTCGAATACGCGGCCAAGGAAAGCAAGAAGTCCAAAGATGCACTGCAGGCGTCCACATTGAAAGATGCCCTGGCCGACCTGCATGCCTCGGTAATGTTGCAGGAAGATCCATCCGCACTGGTGCGCTGACACCGCTTGCGAGAACGGGCAGCCCCGCCCTGGGGTTTCCCGTTTTTTGCCTGACAGACGCGCCCGCAGATGCCAGATTAGGCTTTTGAATCCATTCGATATTCTGTAGCCTTGCCGAGCTTCACCTTTACCCGTGCTTGATGAACACAATCACTTCGTCCGGCGGCGCCCGAAGGGCTCCAGAGCCGGTGGTACACTCGACTTTCGCGCTACTGCGCCTGCAGGTCTTGCGAACATGACGCAAATTTCTGAACGCCTTCTGGTCCAAGCCCATCTCGACGCCAAGCAGCCCAAGGCCCTTAGCGCCGATGAAGAGGCGAGCCTGCGCACCGCCATCGCTGCTGAGCTCAAAGCTCAAGACGCCGTCCTGGTTGCCCACTTCTATTGTGATCCGGTGATCCAGGCCCTGGCCGAAGAAACCGGTGGCTGTGTCTCCGACTCCCTGGAAATGGCCCGCTTCGGCGCCGCGCATCCGGCCAAGACCGTGCTAGTTGCCGGTGTGCGCTTCATGGGCGAGACCGCCAAAATCCTTACGCCCGAAAAACGCATTCTCATGCCGACGCTGGAAGCCACGTGTTCCCTGGACCTGGGTTGCCCGGTGGAGGAGTTTTCGGCGTTCTGTGATCAGCATCCCGAGCGCACCGTGGTGGTGTACGCCAACACGTCGGCGGCGGTCAAAGCCCGGGCGGATTGGGTGGTGACCTCCAGCTGTGCGCTGGAAATTGTCGAAAGCCTGATGGACAACGGCGAGACGATCATCTGGGGCCCGGACAAGCACCTGGGTACTTACATCCAGCGCCAGACCGGTGCCGATATGCTGTTGTGGGACGGTGCCTGCATCGTCCACGAAGAGTTCAAGTCCAAGCAGTTGGAAGACATGAAGGCGCTGTACCCGGATGCAGCCATTCTGGTGCACCCGGAGTCGCCGACCGCGGTGATTGAACTGGCTGACGCCGTGGGTTCAACCAGCCAACTGATCGCGGCTGCCCAACGCTTGCCGAACAAGACCTTTATCGTCGCCACCGACCGCGGCATCTTCTACAAGATGCAGCAGCTGTGCCCGGACAAAGTCTTTATCGAAGCGCCTACCGCCGGCAACGGCGCCGCGTGCCGCAGTTGCGCACACTGCCCGTGGATGGCGATGAACACGCTGGAGCGCACGCTGCAGTGCCTGCGTGAGGGTAGCAACGAGATCTTCGTCGAGCCGTCGGTGATCCCGCATGCGGTGCGCCCGCTCAAGCGCATGTTGGACTTCACCCAGGCGGCGCGCCTGAAGCTGGCCGGCAACGCCTGACCCCGTTGTGAACACTGTCAAACTGTGGGAGCTGGCAAACCAGCTCCCACAGTTGATGTGTGTCGTCTGCAATTACTTCTTCTGCTTCGGAACCCGCACCAGTTGCGTATCCGAATAGATATCGTGCCAGCTGCGCTTTTGCTTATCGAACAGCGACCAGATAAACCCCAGGCCCACGCACAGCCACGACGCAATCGACACCACAAAGCGCAACAGCGCCTGCCACAGGCTGATCCGCGAGCCGTCGGCGTTCTGCACGCGCACGCCCCACACCTGCATGCCCAGGGTCTGCCCGGAATGGGTCCAGAACTTGGCGAAGAAACCAAACAGCACAAACAACAGAATCGTCGACAGCAGCGGATCGCCATCCAGTGCGCCGGACTCGGTGAGCGTGCGCATCCTGGCTTCGCCCATAAACGCGATCCAGATCAGCTTGTAGATGAACGCAGTAACGATCAGCAGCGCGGTGCACAACAGGAAGTCGTAGAACATCGCTGCCAAGCGACGGCCCAGGCCAACGGCGGGGAAATCGCCTGTGGGGCTCAGCAGGGGTTTCGACATGGCAGGGCTCTCTAATGGAAAAAGCCATTTTACGAGCAATCGCACATAAAAAAGCCCCTGATGTCAGCATCAAGGGCTTTTTGTCGCAGTTGGGATCAGCCTTCTGCTTGTACTTCGTCAGCCTGCATGCCTTTCTGGCCTTGCACAGCAACGAACGTCACTTTCTGGCCTTCTTTCAGGCTCTTGAAGCCGTTGCCCTGAATGGCGCGGAAATGCACGAACAGATCCGGACCGCTTTCTGGCGTGATAAAACCAAACCCTTTCTCGTCGTTAAACCACTTGACGGTACCGCTCTGACGTTCAGACATTTTCTTATTTCCTTGACGCTAAAATTAATGACAGCCTCTTTCACATGAAAGAGCACTGGGCTGGGTTGCAGGAAAGTAAGAGACGTCGAACGGGTTGTAGCACAACTACTTCAGCTACTGCCCAGGTCCAGGTTCCAAGCGACCCATGCAAACACAGTGCGCAAACTCTACGCCAACTAATAGATAAAAAACAAGCCCTGGCAAATGCCCCGTGTTTGCTGGGCTTTATGACGCGTTGGTGAATAATGAGGCGTCGACTTATTCGATAGAGTTGGTCACTTGTTATAGGTTTAAACACTTAATAAAGACTATCGGTGATGCACTGTTTTGTGGCGGTTGCGTTACAGATTAGTGCACGCTGGCCCAACCGCGTTACTTATAGAAACAGTCAATCAGCCGCGGTAGTAACGTTGCGGCACAAATGGCATTTTACTTACACGCAGTGGCACTTTTTTCCCACGCACCAGCGCAGACACTTCGGTATCCAGCGCGATGAATGCACTGTCCAGGTAACCCATAGCCAGCGGGCCACCCAGCGTCGGACCGAAACCACCGCTGCACACCCTGCCAATCACTGTGCCGTGTTCGTCAACGATTTCCGCGCCTTCACGCACTGGCGTGCGCTCCTGTGGCAACAGGCCAACACGTTTACGGCTTACGCCGGCTTGCTGCTGGGTGAAGACCTTGTCGGCGCCCGGGAAGCCACCGGCACGCGCGCCGTCGGCGCGGCGGGCCTTGGAGATCGCCCACAACAGGCTGGCTTCGATGGGTGTGGTGTCGGTGTTCATGTCGTGGCCATACAGGCACAGGCCGGCTTCCAGGCGCAGCGAATCGCGGGCGCCCAGGCCGATGGCCTGTACTTCGGTCTCAGCGAGCAGGCTGCGGGCCAGGCTTTCGGCGTTGGCGGCCGGCACGGAGATTTCAAAGCCGTCCTCACCGGTGTAGCCCGAACGACTGACGTAGCAGTCCACACCCAGCAGGCGCAGGGTGGTGAACTGCATGAAGGTCATCTTGGTGACTTCCGGTGCCAGGCGTGCCAGTACCTTGACCGCCGCCGGCCCCTGCAGGGCCAGCAATGCACGCTCTTCGAACAGCGGTTCGATGCTGCACTGGTCGCCGATATGCTGGCGCAGGTGCGCCAGATCCTGATCCTTGCAGGCGGCGTTGACCACCAGGAACAGCTCGTCGTTACCCAGGTTGGCCACCATCAGGTCGTCGAGAATGCCGCCCTGGTCATTGGTGAACATCGCGTAGCGCTGCATGCCCACCGGCAAGTCGATGATGTCGACCGGCACCAGGGTTTCCAGGGCTTTGGCCGCATTGGCGCCGGTGAGGCGGATCTGGCCCATGTGGGACACGTCGAACAGCCCGGCTTGATCACGGGTGTGCAGGTGTTCCTTCATCACACCCAGAGGGTATTGCACCGGCATGTCGTAGCCGGCGAAGGGCACCATGCGCGCGCCCAGCTCAATGTGCAGGGCGTGCAATGGGGTTTTCAACAGGGTTTCGGTGGACATATTCAGCTCCTGAAAAACGTGCTGGCGCGCCGTTAGGCGTCAGCACTCGATAATGTTGACCGCCAAACCGCCACGGGCGGTTTCCTTGTATTTGCTTTTCATGTCGGCGCCGGTCTGGCGCATGGTGCGGATGACTTTATCCAGCGAGACGAAATGTTGGCCGTCGCCGCGCAAGGCCATACGCACTGCATTGATCGCCTTGACCGAACCCATGGCATTGCGCTCGATGCAGGGCACTTGCACCAGCCCGCCAATCGGGTCGCAGGTCAGGCCTAGGTTGTGTTCCATGCCGATCTCGGCGGCGTTTTCCACTTGGGAGACGCTGCCACCCAATACTTCGCACAGCGCGCCCGCCGCCATCGAACAGGCCACGCCTACTTCACCCTGGCAACCGACTTCGGCGCCGGAAATCGAGGCGTTTTCCTTGTACAGAATGCCGATGGCAGCAGCGGTGAGCAGAAAACGCACCACGCCGTCTTCGTTCGCGCCGGGGATAAAGCGCATGTAGTAATGCAGTACGGCTGGCACGATCCCGGCCGCGCCGTTGGTCGGCGCCGTGACTACGCGCCCGCCGTTGGCGTTTTCTTCGTTGACTGCCAGGGCGTAAAGGTTGACCCAATCCAGCACCGACAACGGGTCGCGCAGCGCCGATTCCGGGTGCTTGCACAGCTGGCGATGCAGCGCAGCAGCGCGCCGCTTGACCTTCAAGCCACCCGGCAAAATCCCCTCATTGCGGCAGCCCGCGTCGACGCAGTCCTGCATCACTTGCCAGATTTTCAACAGGCCTGCGCGGGTCTCCGCTTCGGGGCGCCAGGCACTTTCATTGGTCAGCATCACCTGGCTGATGGACAACCCATAGGTAGTGCAATGACCGAGCAGGTCTTTGGCGTGTTTGAAGGGGAAGGTCAGCGGCGTGGCGTCTTCGACAATCCGATCAGCGCCTGCGGCGTCCTCATCTACCACAAACCCGCCACCGACCGAGTAGTACTCGCGGCTGCGGATCTGGATGTTGGTGGCGTCAAAGGCACGAAAGATCATGCCGTTGGGGTGGTAGGTGAGGGGTTTGCGAATCATCGCCAAGTGTTCTTTCTCATTGAACGCAATGCTGTGTTCGCCGAGCAAATTCAGGCAGCCGTCCTTGCGCATCTGCGCCAGGCGCGTCGCCACGGTTTCGGTGTTGACGCTGTCCGGGTGTTCGCCTTCCAGTCCGAGCAGCACGGCCTTGTCGCTGCCGTGGCCTTTGCCGGTGGCGCCCAGCGATCCATAGAGTTCCACCTTGACGGTGGTGGTGGCGCTCAGCAGGTTGTCACGGCGCAAGCCCTCAACAAACCGGGCTGCGGCGCGCATCGGGCCGACGGTGTGGGAACTGGAGGGGCCGATGCCAATCTTGAACAGGTCGAACACGCTAAGGGACATGGTTGTTCTCCGGTTTCTTATTATGTGTGGGAGGTACTCGATTCAACTGTGGAAGAGGTTTGTGTGGGAGCCGGGCTTGCCCGCGATGCAGGCACCTCGGTCCATCTGGCAGACCGAGGTGAGGCTATTGCAGGCAAGCCAGCTCCCACACAAGCCAGCTTTCACATCTAATCGAGCACAGCCTCAGTTATGCGTAGCTCTCGATCGACGGGCATGCACACACCAGGTTGCGATCGCCAAACACGTTGTCGACCCGGCCAACCGGCGGCCAGTATTTGCCTTCGATCAACGAAGCCACCGGGTACACAGCCTGTTCACGGCTATACGGGTGTGTCCACTCGCCCACCAGCTCGGCTGCGGTGTGCGGCGCGTTCTTCAGCGGGTTGTCATCCTTGTCCAGGGTGCCATTTTCCACGGCGCGGATTTCTTCGCGGATGGCGATCATGGCGTCGCAGAAGCGGTCCAGTTCTTCCTTGGATTCGCTCTCGGTCGGCTCGATCATCAACGTGCCCGCGACCGGGAACGACATGGTCGGCGCATGGAAGCCGAAGTCGATCAGGCGCTTGGCCACGTCATCTACGCTGATGCCACTGCTGTCTTTGAGTGGGCGCAGGTCGAGGATGCATTCATGCGCTACCAGGCCGTTGCTGCCCGTGTAGAGCACGGGGTAGTGCTCCTCCAGACGACGGGAAATGTAGTTGGCATTCAGGATCGCCAGTTGCGAAGCGCGCTTGAGGCCCGCGCCGCCCATCATGCTGATGTACATCCAGGTGATCGGCAGAATGCTTGCGCTGCCGAACGGCGCCGCGCAGACCGCGCCTTCCTTGCGTTCCATGGCTGCGTGGCCTGGCAGGAACGGCGTGAGGTGCGACTTGACGCCAATCGGGCCGACGCCCGGGCCGCCACCGCCGTGGGGAATGCAGAAGGTCTTGTGCAGGTTCAGGTGGGACACGTCGCCGCCGAACTTGCCCGGGGCGCACAGGCCGACCATGGCGTTCATGTTGGCGCCGTCGATGTACACCTGGCCGCCGTTGTCGTGAATGATGCCGCAGATTTCGCGGATACCTTCTTCGAACACACCATGGGTGGACGGGTAGGTAATCATCAGCGCGGCGAGGTGGTCGCTGTGCTCGATGGCCTTGGCACGCAGGTCTTCGATATCGACGTTGCCACGCGCATCGCAGGCTGTGACGACAACGCGCATGCCAGCCATGTTGGCGGTGGCAGGGTTGGTGCCGTGGGCCGACGATGGGATCAGGCAGATGTCGCGGCGTTCATCGCCACGGCTCTGGTGGTAAGCACGGATGGCCAACAGGCCCGCGTACTCGCCTTGGGAGCCGGCGTTCGGTTGCAGGGAGATTGCATCGTAACCGGTGGCCGCGCAGAGCATGGCTTCCAGGTCGGAGGTCAGCTCCAGGTAACCGGTGCTTTGCTCGGCCGGGGCGAAGGGGTGCAGGGCACCGAACTCGGCCCAGGTCACCGGGATCATTTCGCTGGCGGCGTTTAGCTTCATGGTGCACGAGCCCAGCGGGATCATGGTGCGGTCCAGCGCCAGGTCCTTGTCGGCCAGCTTGCGCAGGTAGCGCATCAGCTCGGTTTCCGAGTGATAACGGTTGAACACCGGGTGGCTGAGGACGGGCGACTGGCGCAGCAGTGCGGCCGGTAGGGCGCTGTCAGCGTTGGCAGTGAAGGCTGGCAGCGGCTTGCCGTCGGCGAAGATGCTCCACAGCGTTTCGATATCCGCCTGGGTGGTGGTTTCGTCCACCGACACGCCAAGACGCTCAGCGTCCACCACACGCAGGTTGATGCGCTGGGCACGGGCCTTGTCGTGCAGGGCGGCGGTGTTGGCGCCGGTGTTGAGGGTAATGGTGTCGAAGAAGTTGGCTTGCTCGACTTTCAGGCCCAGGGCGGTCAAGCCCTTGGCCAGGATCGCGGTCAACTGGTGCACGCGCTGGGCGATCTGGGTCAGGCCTTTGGGGCCGTGGTACACGGCGTACATGCTGGCGATGTTGGCCAGCAGCACTTGGGCGGTGCAGATGTTGCTGGTGGCCTTTTCGCGGCGGATATGCTGCTCGCGGGTCTGCATCGCCAGGCGCAGGGCCGGCTTGCCGAAACGGTCGACGGACACACCAACCAAGCGGCCCGGCATGTCGCGCTTGAACGCATCCTTGGTGGAGAAGTACGCCGCGTGCGGGCCACCGAAGCCCAGCGGCACGCCGAAGCGTTGCGCGCTGCCGATGGCCACGTCGGCGCCGAATTCACCCGGTGGGGTCAGCAGGGTCAGGGCCAGCAGGTCAGCGGCTACCGCGACCAGTGCGTTGGCGGCGTGGAAGCGCTCGGTGAGCTCGCGGTAGTCGAACACGTCACCGTTGCTGGCTGGATATTGCAGCAAGGCGCCGAAAAACGGGGTGACGTCGTTCAGTTCGCGCTCATCGCCTACGACCACATCGATACCCAACGGCTCGGCACGGGTGCGCAGCACGTCGAGGGTTTGCGGGTGGCTGTGGATCGAGGCGAAGAAGGCATTGCTGCTCTTGTTCTTGCTCAGGCGTTTGCAGAAGGTCATGGCCTCGGCGGCAGCGGTGGCTTCGTCGAGCAGTGAGGCGTTGGCGATCGGCAGGCCGGTGAGGTCGCTGATCAGGGTCTGGAAATTCAGCAGCGCTTCCAGGCGGCCTTGGGAAATCTCTGGCTGGTACGGCGTGTAGGCGGTGTACCAGGCCGGATTTTCCAGCAGGTTGCGCAGGATCGGCGACGGTGTGTGGCAGTTGTAGTAGCCCTGGCCGATGTAGGTTTTGAACAATTGGTTCTTGCCGGCGATGGCCTTGATCCTGGCCAGGGCCTCGGCTTCGCTCAGGCCGTCTTCCAGGCCGAGCACGCTGGTGCCCTTGATGCTTTCCGGGATCACGCTGGCGCTCAGGGCTTCCAGGGAGTCGAAACCCAGGCTGGCGAGCATGTGCTGCTCGTCTTCCTGGCGCGGGCCGATGTGGCGGGCGATAAATTCGTTGGCAGTGCTCAAGTTGATCGTCATGGCGCGCTCCTCAGGCTTCAGCGTTGGCTTTGATCAGGCGGTCGTACGCGTCCTGATCCAGCAGTTTAGCTACCGCCTCGGCGTCGGCCGGTTTAAAGCGGAAGAACCAACCTTCGCCCATCGGGTCTTCGTTGACCAGTTCCGGGCTGCCATCGAGTTTGTCGTTCACTTCGAGCACTTCACCGTCCAAAGGCATGTACACGCCGCTGGCGGCTTTTACGGACTCGACGGTAGACGCTTCGGCGCCCTTGTCGTAAGCCTGCAACTCCGGCAGTTGCACGAAAACCACATCACCCAGCGCGTTCTGCGCAAAAGCGGTGATACCCACGGTGACACTGCCGTCAGCTTCGGCGCGCAGCCATTCGTGATCTTCAGTGAAACGCAACTCGCTCATGGAAACTCCTCGGGGCCAGATTCGTCTGGTGGACGGGATTGGAATAATGTGGAGTTACTTAGCAATATCGCGGCCAAGCTTGTTAAAGCCTTTTAAATCAAGGGTTTAATAAAAAATGGTTATGACGATAGGGCATTTAGCTGTAGCGATTTCGCTACACTCCGACGCGCAGAAAAAAGCCTATGCGGATCAAAGCCTTGCATGGCGCGCAAAAAACAAGGTTGTAGCGATATCGTTCCACTGTAGCGCTTTCAGTACAGCCGATGTCGTTCTCAGACCACCTTTTGCAATACGGTCCTGTGGGGGCTGGCTGGCCTGCGATGGCGGTCCATCAGACCCAAATGGGCCGGCTGACCCACCGCTATCGCAGGCCAGCCAGCTCCCCCATTGAGACTGCGTTTGTTCAGTCAGGGTTTGTTGGGAATGCCGTACTTGCGCAGGCGATGGGCAATCGCCGTGTGGGAAGTCTGCAAGCGGCTGGCCAGTTGGCGCGTCGAGGGGTAGCTGCTGTAGAGCTTTTCCAGCAGGCTGCGCTCGAAATCTTCCATGGCCTGTTCCAGGCTGTCGACTTCACCGTCGCCCTGGCGCGCTACTGACGTGCCGGCGATGTCGAGGTCGCCAATGTCCACCAGGCTGCTTTCACAGATGGCGGCGGCGCGGAAGACCACGTTTTGCAACTGGCGCACATTGCCCGGCCAGCGGTTGCCCAACAGCGCCGGGTAAGTGCCGGGCGCCAGGCGGCAGACCGGACGCTGGATCTGCGCACAAGCCTGCTGCATGAAATAGCGCGCCAGCAGCAGGATGTCCTGGCCGCGTTCGCGCAGCGGCGGTACTTCGACGTTGAGCACATTGAGACGGTAGAACAAGTCTTCGCGAAAGGTGCCCTCGCTGACCATCTTTTCTAGGTCGCGGTGGGTGGCGCTGAGGATGCGCACATTGACCTTAACTTCACGGTCACCACCGACGCGACGGAAGCTGCCGTCATTGAGAAAACGCAGCAGCTTGGCCTGCAGGTACGGCGACATCTCACCGATCTCATCCAGGAACACCGTGCCCTGGTTGGCCAACTCCATCAGCCCCGGCTTGCCGCCGCGTTGCGCGCCGGTAAAGGCGCCCGGTGCATAACCGAACAGCTCACTTTCGGCGAGGTTTTCCGGCAGCGCCGCGCAGTTCAATGCCAGAAAGGGCGCGCTGTGACGCGCGCTGATGGCGTGGCAGGCACGTGCCACCAGCTCCTTGCCGGTGCCGGTTTCGCCTTGAATCAGTAACGGTGCATCCAATGCCGCCACCCGCTGCGCGCGCGCCTTGAGCGTGCGGATGACGGGGGATTCGCCGAGCAGCGCATCAAACCCTTCGGCATGGTCGTGGTGCAGCGCCGACAGTTGTTCGCCGATACGGTTGGGTTGGTAGAGGGTGAGCAGGGCACCGGCGTCGGTGATCGGCGTGGCGTCCAGCAGCAAGGTCTGGCCGTTGACGCTGATCTCACGCAGCGGCAGGCGAAAGCCGTGTTCCAGCAACGTGTCCAGCAGCGTCGGGTCGTTGAACAGCTCGCTGATGCTTTCCCCGGCCGGTTCGCGGCCATACAGGGCGATCAGTGCCGGGTTGGCCAACAGAATCTTGCCGGCGCTATCCAGGGCCAGCACCGGGTCGGTCATGGCGGCCAGCAGGGCATCGAGTTGCAGGTGGCGGCGTTGACCGGGGAGGATATCCACCACCGTGACCGCCTGTACGCCGTGCACGCGGAAGAGGGCGTCGCGCAGCGCTTCCAGCACCTCAGCGCTCAGGGTCGGCGCATCGATGTAGACATTGGGCGGCACCATTTCCACCGCATCCAGGTTGAGATTACGCCCACCGAGCAAGGCCAGGACTTCCTGGGTGATGCCGACGCGGTCGATGAAGCTGACGTGGATACGCATGGGGCGGATCTTGATTCTGGAGTGCGGAGGGTGGCCAGTATGCCTTGGAGATGATGGAGATCAAAATGTGGGAGCAAGCCAGCCAGCTCCCACAGGGGATTTGCGGTGTTGTTACTCCAGGTGCTCGGGCTTGACTGGATCACCCGGTTTCACATCCAGCTGATGCCGCACATCCTCGAACATCAAGTCGTACTGCTTGTGCATCGAGCCGTTTAACACCGCGGCCTTGGGCATTCCATACTTCTGCGCAATATTCATCGCATGCCGCGCAAAGTCGAACGCCTGGTCCTTGGGCAGGAAGAACGCTTCCTTGAGGTCCTTGCCCTGCACCGAGCCATGCAGCTTGAACAGCATTCCCTTGCCTTCCTTGGGGTCCTGGCTGACTTCATAGTCGATGCACAGGTTGTAGCTGTAGTCCTGGGCATTCAGCGCGTGACGTTCAACGTGCAAGTGACCCGGTTCAAAGGTGGCCATAGGCGTCTCTCCTCCACTTCACAGATAGGTGATGCCAGGTTTTGCCGTGCTGATGCGTGTACCGGCGCTGCCCTGGACGATGGCTTCGATGTCCGAGAGTGAACCGATGACGGCGGTTTTGCCAGTCTGGCGGGCGAACTCGCAGGCGGCTTGCACCTTGGGCCCCATGGAACCGGCGGCGAAGCCGAGTTTTTCCATTTCGTCAGGGTGGGCCTGGCCGATGGCTTTTTGGGTCGGCTTGCCGTAGTCGATGAAAGCGGCGTTGACATCGGTGGCGATCACCAGCAAATCGGCGTCCAGTTGCGCAGCCAGCAAGGATGAGCAGAGGTCTTTGTCGATCACCGCTTCGATGCCTTGGAGCTTGCCGTCTTCGCCGTACATTGTCGGGATGCCGCCACCTCCGGCGCAGATCACGATGGCGCTTTTTTCCAGTAGCCACTTGATCGGGCGGATTTCAAAGATTCGTTTCGGCCGTGGGCTGGCGACCACACGGCGGTATTTATCGCCGTCTGGTGCAATTGCCCAGCCTTTTTCGGCGGCGAGCTTTTGCGCTTCGGCCTTGGAGTACACCGGGCCGATGGGCTTGGTCGGGTTCTGGAACGCTGGGTCCTTGGCGTCGACTTCCACCTGGGTGAGCAAGGTGGCGAACGGCACTTCGAAGTCCAATAGATTGCCCAGTTCCTGCTCGATGATGTAGCCGATCATGCCTTCGGTCTCGGCGCCGAGCACGTCCAGCGGGTAGGGCGAAACCTGGGTGTAGGCCGCCGCCTGCAATGACAGCAGGCCGACTTGCGGGCCATTGCCGTGGGCGATCACCAGCTCGTTGCCGGTATGGATCTTGGCGATCTGCTCGGTGGCGATGCGGATATTGGCGCGTTGGTTGTCCGCCGTCATGGGTTCACCACGGCGGAGCAGGGCGTTGCCGCCCAGGGCTACGACGATGCGCATACAGAGTGTCCTTCTGAAAGTTCTGATGAAGGAACGCGGTCAATGTGGGAGCTGGCTTGCCTGCGATAGCATCACCGCGGTCTGCTTGATAGACCGAGGTGCCTGCATCGCGGGCAAGCCCGGCTCCCACATTTGTCCTCATTGCCAACTTAAGGGTTAGATATCCGCCAACGCCGACACCAGAATCGCCTTGATGGTATGCATGCGGTTCTCCGCCTGCTCAAACGCGATGTTGGCCGGCGATTCAAACACCTCTTCAGTCACTTCCACGCCATTGGCCAGGTTCGGATAGCGCGAGGCGATGTCCTTGCCGACCTTGGTTTCGCTGTTATGGAACGCCGGCAGGCAGTGCATGAACTTCACGCGTGGGTTGCCCGAGGCTTTCATCATCTTGGCGTTGACTTGGTACGGCAGCAGTTGCTCGATGCGCTCGTCCCACGCTTCCACCGGCTCACCCATCGACACCCAGATATCGGTGTGGATGAAGTCCACGCCTTTCACGGCTTCTTTCGGGTCTTCGGTGATGGTGATGCGTGCGCCGCTTTCTTCGGCGAACGCCTGGCATTGCTTGATGAAATCTTCGTGCGGCCACAGGGCTTTCGGCGCACCGATGCGCACGTCCATGCCCAGCTTGGCGCCGATCATCAGCAGCGAGTTGCCCATGTTGTAACGGGCATCGCCGAGGTAGGCGTAGCTGATGTCATGCAGCGGCTTGTCGCTGTGTTCGCGCATGGTCAGGGTGTCGGCGATCATTTGCGTCGGGTGGAATTCGGCGGTGAGTCCGTTGAACACCGGCACGCCGGCGAATTTGGCCAGCTCTTCGACGATTTCCTGCTCGAAGCCACGGTACTCAATGGCATCGAACATGCGCCCGAGCACGCGGGCGGTGTCTTTCATGCTTTCTTTGTGGCCGATCTGCGATGAAACCGGATCGATATAGGTGACGTGGGCACCCTGGTCATGGGCCGCGACTTCGAAAGCGCAACGGGTGCGGGTCGAGGTTTTTTCGAAGATCAGCGCGATGTTCTTGCCTTTCAGGTGTGCACGCTCGGTGCCGGTGTATTTGGCGCGTTTGAGGTCGCGGGACAGGTCCAGCAGGTAGTGAAGCTCGCGGGTGGTGTGGTGCATCAGCGAGAGCAGGCTGCGGTTGCGCATGTTGAAAGCCATGATGGATCTCCTTAATAGTCGATTGGGTCGCGGATGATCGGGCAGGTCATGCAGTGGCCGCCGCCACGGCCGCGGCCGAGTTCACCGGCGCTGATGGTGATGACTTCCACACCGGCCTTGCGCAGCAAGGTGTTGGTGTAGGTGTTGCGGTCGTAACCGATCACCACGCCAGGCTCCACGGCGACCACGTTGTTGCCGTCGTCCCACTGCTCGCGTTCGGCGGCGAAGCTGTTGCCACCGGTTTCAACCACACGCAGGGCCTTGAGGTTGAGCGCTGCGGCTACGGTCTCAAGGAAGTTGGTTTTCTCGCGTTGGATATCGATACCGTGCGGCTTGCTTTCGTCAGGGCGCAGGGTGAAGGGGACGATTTGGTTGACCACTTCGGGGAAGATGGTGACCAGGTCGCGATCGCAGAAGCTGAACACGGTATCCAGGTGCATCGCCGCGCGGGATTTCGGCAGGCCGGCAACGATCACGCGTTCCACGGCTTTGTTTTTGAACAAGTTGCGCGCCAATTGGCCGATGGCTTGGTGGGACGAGCGTTCGCCCATACCGATCAAGACCACGCCGTTACCAATCGGCATCACGTCGCCGCCTTCCAGCGTGGCGGCACCGTGTTCCTGGTCGGGGTCGCCGTACCAGATCTGGAAGTCCGCGTGGGTGAACTCAGGGTGGAATTTATAGATGGCGCTGGCCAACAGGGTTTCCTGGCGTCGCGCCGGCCAGTACATCGGGTTCAGCGTCACGCCGCCGTAGATCCAGCAGGTGGTGTCACGGGTGAACTGGGTGTTGGGCAGCGGGGGCAGGATGAAACTGGCGTGGCCGAGGAAGTCGCGGAACATCTCGATGGTCTTGCCACCAAAGCTGCTCGGCAGGTCATCCGCCGATACGCCGCCGATCAGGAACTCAGCGGTCTTGCGCGGCTCCAGGCTGCGCAGCCAGGAGCTGACTTCATCAACCAGGCCCAGGCCAACCGTGTTGGAGGTGATCTTGCGCGCCAGGATCCAGTCGAGCGCTTCAGGGTTGGCAACGATGTCGGTCAGCAGGTTGTGCATTTCCAGCACATCAATGTCCCGCTCGCGCATCTTGGTCACGAAGTCGAAATGGTCGCGCTTGGCCTGTGCGACCCACAGCACATCATCGAACAGCAGTTCATCGCAGTTGTTGGGCGTCAGTCGTTGATGGGCCAAGCCAGGGGAGCACACCATGACTTTGCGCAGTTTGCCGGCTTCGGAATGTACGCCGTACTTTACTTTTTCCGTGGTCATTACAGATCCTCCAAGGAACAACAGTTTCTTTGGGTAAAAAGCTACAAGGTCAAAAAGCCGTCGTAGAGCCCATACGCCGCCACTAGGGCGCCAATGACCACTGCGGCGAAAATCAGCTTCTCGACGAGGGTGAAAATCGGTTTGCCCAGTTCACGCTTGGCCTTGGCGAACAGGATCGCGCCAGGGGCGTAGAGCAGGGCGGAGAGCAACAGGTATTTGGTGCCGCCGGCGTAGAGCAGCCAGATCGCGTAGATCAGGGCGACCGCGCCAATGAACAGGTCTTTCTTGCGTTCGGCCAGGGCGTTTTCGTAGGTTTCGCCACGCACCGCCAGCAGCAGGGCGTAGGCCGCCGACCACAGGTAAGGCACCAGGATCATCGAGGTGGCGAGGTAGATCAGCGACAGGTAGGTGCTGGCGGAAAACAGTGTGATTACCAGGAAAATCTGCACCATCGCGTTGGTCAGCCAAAGGGCATTGACCGGCACGTGGTTGGCGTTTTCCTTACGCAGGAACTCCGGCATGGTGTGGTCCTTGGCAGCGGCGAACATGATCTCCGCACACAGCAGCACCCATGACAGCAACGCCCCGAGCAGCGAGATGATCAAGCCGACGCTGATCAGCACCGCGCCCCAGTGGCCCACCACATGCTCCAGCACGGCGGCCATCGACGGGTTCTGCAGCTTGGCCAGTTCTGGCTGAGTCATGATCCCCAGGGACAGTACGTTCACCAGCATCAGGAACAGCAGCACCGTAATAAAGCCGATCACGGTGGCCTTGCCCACGTCGGAGCGTTTTTCCGCACGGGAGGAGAAGATGCTCGCGCCTTCGATGCCGATGAACACCCACACAGTGACCAGCATCATGTTGCGCACCTGGTTCATCACACTGCCCAGGTCAGGGTTTTTCACGCCCCAGATGTCCGCGGTGAAGATGTCCAGCTTGAACGCGAACACTGCGATCAACACGAACAGCACCAGCGGCACGACCTTGGCGACGGTGGTCACCAGGTTGATGAACGCCGCTTCCTTGATCCCGCGCAGTACCAGGAAATGCACGGCCCACAGCAGTACCGACGCACCGATCACTGCGGCCGGCGTGTTGCCTTCGCCAAAGATCGGGAAAAAGTAGCCGAGGGTGCTGAACAGCAACACGAAGTAACCGACGTTGCCCAGCCAGGCGCTGATCCAGTAGCCCCACGCGGAGGAGAAACCCATGTATTCGCCAAAACCGGCCTTGGCGTAGGCGTACACCCCGCCGTCGAGGTCGGGCTTGCGGTTGGCAAGAGTTTGAAAGACAAACGCGAGGGTCAGCATGCCGATGGCGGTAATCACCCAACCAATCAACACCGCACCGACATCGGCGCTGGCGGCCATGTTTTGCGGCAGTGAGAAGATCCCGCCACCAATCATTGAACCGACGACAAGTGCAACCAGTGCGCCTAATCGAAGTTTTCCGGGAGATTCAGACATCGCATAACTCCAATGCAGGAGAAGAGAGGCCACAGAATAATTGCGTGCGCTAATCAATCATCTGACTCAGATCACTTCATTGGCAGATACCCTTGTGAATTAATAACTTGGGGTGGAAAGTCTCAGGCACTATTTTTCCGCGCAAAGCCGCTTCCCAGAGCGATCCCTGCATTTTGATTAATCATTTAGTGCTGCGTATGGACGTTTGAAGCTAGGCCGTTTTTCGATGATGCAAGCTTTTCGAAAATGCGACAGCAAGTGGCTCGGACGCGACAAAGTAGTGCCCTATTTAAATTATAAATAAGCCTGAACTATAAAAACTGTCATGCCTTTGGGTTATGAGGGGGTGTTTTTATCGCTGTCTCTAATAAACGTTATACTCGCTGAATTAATTAGTTGAGTGCGCGGCTGTCAACTCAAGCTGTTATTTGCTCAGGAGTCCACATGTCCCAGCCGGCCCAGAAACTTCGACTCAGTGCCTTGATCGCCCTGGTGGTGGGGTCGATGATCGGCGGCGGGATCTTCTCCCTACCGCAGAACATGGCCGCGCGCGCCGAGGTAGGTGCCGTATTGATCGGCTGGGCGATCACCGCCGTCGGCATGCTGACCCTTGCGTTTGTGTTCCAGACCCTGGCCAATCGCAAACCCGATCTGGACTCGGGGGTGTATGCCTACGCCAAGGCGGGTTTCGGCGACTATATGGGCTTCTCCTCCGCATGGGGCTATTGGATCAGCGCATGGATGGGCAACGTCGGTTACTTCGTGTTGCTGTTCAGTACCCTCGGTTACTTTTTTCCGGTGTTTGGCCAGGGCAACACACCAGTGGCCATCGGCTGTGCGTCGTTGCTGCTGTGGGGCGTACATTTCCTGGTAATGCGCGGGATCAAGGAGGCGGCCCTCATCAACCAGATCACCACGGTGGCCAAGATCGTGCCGTTGCTGATGTTCATCGTGATCGCCGCCGTAGCGTTCAAGGCGGATATTTTCACCCGGGACATCTGGGGCCTGGGCAATCCGGACATCGGCAATGTGGTGGACCAGGTGCGCAACATGATGCTGGTCACCGTGTTTGTGTTTATCGGCATCGAGGGCGCCAGCGTGTATTCGGCGCGCGCCGAGAAACGCTCGGACGTGGGCCGCGCCACGCTGATCGGCTTTCTTGGCGTGTTGGCGTTGCTGGTGCTGGTGAATGTGCTGTCCCTGGGGATCATGAGCCAGCCGGAGCTCGCGCAGTTGCAAAACCCGTCCCTGGCCGGTGTGCTGGAGCATATCGTCGGGCCCTGGGGCGCGATGGCAATCAGCATTGGCCTGGCGGTGTCACTGCTCGGCGCCTTACTGTCCTGGGCGCTGCTCTGCGCGGAAATTCTCTACGCCACCGCCCATGACAAGACCATGCCGGCCTTTCTGAAAAAGGCAAATGCCAACCAGGTGCCGGTCAACGCGTTGTGGCTGACCAATGTGATGATCCAGGCCTTCCTGGTGATTACACTGTTTTCCCACAGCACCTACACCACCCTGATTTACCTGGCCTCGTCGATGATTCTGGTGCCGTACCTGTGGTCGGCGGCGTATGCGGTGTTGTTGAGCGGGCGTGGCGAAACCTATGAGGGCGCTCACGGCCAGCGCATGAAAGACTTGCTGGTGGGCCTGATCGCCCTCGGCTATGCGGTGTGGCTGCTCTACGCTGGCGGCTTGAAGTACCTGCTGCTGTCGGCGCTGCTGTATGCACCGGGCGTGATCCTATTTGCCCTCGCCAAGCGTGAGCAGGGCCAGCCTCTGTTTACCCACCTGGAAAAAGGCATTTTCAGCTGCGTGATCGCGGGCGCCGGGTTGGCGGCGTATGGGCTGTATAGCGGAGTGCTGTCGCTGTGAGACTGGCGTATCAGCCGCCTTATGACTGGGCGGCGATGGTGGGTTTTCTATCGGCGCGCGCTATCGCTGGGATGGAGACGGTCGAAGCTGGCATGTACCGGCGCAGTATCAGCGTGAGCGGCCAGCACGGCTGGCTCAGCGTGGTACCGGGGGCTGGCGATTGGTTGGACGTGGCGGTGGAGTTTCCAGAGGGTTCGGCGCTGCCTGAGATCGAACGGCGCTTGCGCAAGCTGTTTGATCTGGATGCCCAGCCTGAGTTGATCAACGCGCAATTGGCGACGGACCCGTTGATGGCGCAGTTGGTGGCGGCGCGTCCCGGCCTGCGCGTGCCGTGCACTTGGGATGGCCTGGAACTGGCGATTCGGGCAGTGCTGGGCCAGCAGATCACGGTAGTGGCCGCGATTCGTTTGGCGGGCAAGCTGGTGGCGCAATACGGCCAGCCGCTGCAAACGCCGTATGCGGGTATCACGCATGTTTTTCCCACGCCCGAGGTATTGGCGGCGGCGGACCTGGCGACCTTGGGCATGCCCAAGGCGCGCGGGCGCACGTTGTCGGGTGTCGCACAGGCGTTGCTGGATGATCCTGAAGTGTTCGAACCCAAGGCCAGCCTCAAGGAAGGCGTGGCACGGCTGGTGGCTTTACCGGGGATTGGCGATTGGACGGCGCAGTACATCGCAATGCGCCAGATGCGTGAGGCGGATGCGTTTGCGACGGGGGATATCGGGCTGATTAATGCGCTGGCAGCGTTGGAGGGGGGGCCGGTTTAGGCGCGGCAGTTGTCGGCGCGGGCTGAGGCTTGGCGGCCGCTCAGGGCTTATGCGGCGCAGCATTTGTGGACGTTGTTGCAACGGTCAGATTGATAGTGTCTGTACTGGCCTCTTCGCGAGCAAGTCCGCTGCCACATTCGACCGCATTCCAAGGGATGTACTCGGCCAAAATGTGGCAGCGGGCTTGCTCGCGAAAGCTATTCCAAGGTCACCACTGCGGCCGGTGCGCCCCCAATTCCCCAGCCGGCAAATCCCACTGCAACGGCGTGCCGCTGATGGTCAGCGGCGCCAACAACCGATGGGCCTGGCCCCAGCTTGTTTGCTCCATCACCAAACCCTGATCCCCTGGCTCTTCAGCGCGCAACCCCGGTTGCTCCGGCACCTGTCCCGCCTCCACCAATAACTTCGCCGTACGTGCCAACGACAACCGCGCCGAACCGCCGCGCCCGGTTTTCAACCGTTCGCTCACTGCCTGAATCGCACTGGCCGCCATCAAATACCCGGTCGCGTGATCCAGCGCCTGCAACGGCAGCGGTACCGGTTTATCCGATTGTTTCCAGGCCATGCCCGCGTCGGCAATCCCGCTGCTCATTTGCACCAGGCTGTCGAAACCCCGGCGATTTCGCCACGGGCCGCTCCAGCCGTAGGCGTTGAGACTCACGTCGATCAGGCCGGGGGTGAGGGTTTGCAGTTCGTTGGCGGTGTAACCCAATTGCTCCAAGGCGTCGGCACGGTAGCCGTGGAACAGAATGTCGGCCTCCTTGAGCAGGCTTTCGAAAATCCGACGGCCTTCGGGGGTCTTCAAGTCGAGACGGGCACAGCGTTTGCCGAGGGTCATTTCCGGTACTACGCCGGGTTCGTTCCAGGTCGGCGAGTCGATACGCAGCACGTCGGCGCCCAGGCCCGCGAGAAAACGACTGGCCACGGGGCCGGCCAGCACGCGAGTCAGGTCCAGCACCTTGATGCCCGCGAGTGGCCGCGTCACCGAGCCGAGCCAGGGTTTGTCGGCGTCGGTTTCAAAGGTCTGGCGCTGCACCAGGTCTTCAGCATTCACCGCCAACCCTTGCGGATGCACTTGCCAGGCCTGCCAGGCACGCATCTGCGCCGCACAGCCACCTTCATCGACGACCGCCTGTTCCAGTTCAGCGGCGCTCCATGGGGCAACGCGGGCAGCCATCTCGGCACGGTCAGTGACTTTGCCTAACACCCGCTCGGCGGCGCCTCGGTGATGGGGGGCGTTGGTGTGCAAGCGAATCCAGCCATCGGCGCTGGCATAGTCACCGGCTACCGGATCCCACAGCGGCGGCACTTGCCAGCCCACCGGGCGAATCGAGGATGAAAACCAGAAAGAGGCGAGGCGCCGGTCCACGCTGATGCCGGGCAAGCGCCCGGTCTGTTGCCGGATCAACTGGGCCAAGGCCTGGCCGGCAGCGCCGATACTGGCGCTGGCCAGCTCGGTCACGGCGAAGGTCGAGGGCAGGGCGCCGGCTTCGGTAAAGGTCAGGGGCGTTTGCGGCAGGTCGAGTGCAGCTTGGATGGGAGTCAGCAGGTCAGTCATCGAAGGCCCTCCGTAAGAGAAGGGCCACTATAAGAGATGATCAGCCCGGTGTGACAACCCCAGGCACCAACGGCAGCTCGATGCTGGCGATAAAACCACCCTCTGCAGGGTTGGCCAGGATCAGGCTGCCACCGTGGCGTTCGGCGGCGCGACGGGCAATCGCCAGGCCCAGGCCGTGGCCTTGTGCTGTTTGGCCGGGAGCGCGATAGAACGGTTCGCCCAACTGGCTCAAGTGTTCGGCTTCAACGCCTGGGCCGTGGTCGCGCACGCTGATCAGGATGCGCTCGCCCAGGCGCTGGGCCTGCAACTCGATCGGCAAGCCCGGCGGGTTAAAGCGCTGTGCATTGCGCAGCAAGTTATCCACAGCACGTTCGATCATGGTCGGCCACCCCTTGAGGTGCAGGTCGGTGTGAGTGATCAGGTTCACTGCTTGGTCCGGCGCGCTAAGTTGCGCGTCTTTCTGCAGGGTCTTGAGCAGCGGGTTGAGGTCGATGTCTTCGGCGCTGGCATTGTCGGCGTCGACACGGGCCAATACCAGGATTTCGCTGATCAGCGCTTCCAGTCGATCGCATTCGCGGGTCAGGCGTGGCCAGAGTTTTTCCCGCTCTTCGGGGTTGGCGCGTTCGGCCAAGGCCAGGGCGATTCGCAAGCGGGCCAGGGGCGAGCGCAGTTCGTGGGACACGTCCCGCAGCAATTGGCGCTGACTGCCGATCAGGCTTTGCAGGCGCGCGCCCATGCGGTTGAAGTCGGTGGCCAACACGCCGAACTCATCGCGCCGGTTAGCCAGTTGCGCCAAGCTGTTTTGCTGGTAGGTGGCCTGGCCGAGGTCATGCACTGCACCACGCAGACGGCTGAGCGGGCGAGTGATGGACAACGTCACCAGCAGGCTGAACAGGGTCAGCACTACCAGCGCAATTGCCAGTGCACTCAACGGCCACGTCAGGCTACTGCGGTGCCATTCGTCCAGTTCCGGGTGCGGGATGCGGTAGATCAACAGGTAGGTGTCGCCGGTTTTTGCACTGGTGTATTCGGCGGTCAGGCGGCGCCAGGGCAGGTGCCCGTCCTGGCTGTCATTCTGGCGAGCTTCGAAGGCGGCGGCGCGACGTGGGAAAGTGCCGCGCACCACCGGGTCGCCGCTTTCGTTGAGCACTTGCACGTCGATGTGGTACTGGCGTTTGCGCTGTTGCAGCAGATCCTGCGCAGCGGCCTCACCCTGGGCTTCGTAGAGTTGGGTCCACTCTTGCGCCAGGTTATTGAGGCCGGGGTGACGGCTGAGAATCCAGGCATCTTGATTGAGCATGTGCCCAATCAGGATCGACAACCCGGCAACCAGGGCGATGGCCAGCCAGAAACTGGCCAGGATGCGCCAGAACAATGAACGCACAGGAAACCCTCAAACAGGAAAAGCCCAGTGGCGCAGGCCACTGGGCTGGGAACGTTAATGGGAGGGCATTATTGCGCTTTTTGCGGCTGTTGCGCTTTCCAGGCTTGGAATTCCTTCCATTCGGCACGACGCTGTTCTTGCTTCTTGACGATCTCGTCGAACTTTTTCTGCTGGTCAGGCTTGAGTACCGCGCGGATATCGGCCTGGGTTTTCAGCTTGCCGGCGGCGATTTCGTCCTGCATGGCTTTCTGGTCAGCGGCTGGCAGTTTGTCCAAGTACTTCTTGGTCAAGTCTTTGCGAGCGTGCCATTGGTCGCCCATCAGTTTGCCGATCTGCTGGCGCTGTTCCTTGCTCAGGTCCAGTTGGCTGAAGGGGCCGCCTTTGCCACGCGGACCGTGTTCACCGCCGTGGCCCGGGCCACCCATCATGTGACCTTCCGGGCCACCCATCGGGCCTGGGCCTTCCGGCATTGCTGCCATGGCAACGGTCGGCAGGGCAGCGGCGAACATCAAAGCGATAAGGGTCTTGCGCATGGTGATTCTCCTGTCTCTATTCCGGTGAGTCCGGATGTGAGTAGATTACGCAGATCAAGGTCAGCCGCCGTCAGGAGAGGGTAAAGGTTTGGTAAGGGGAGGGGGGGCAGCTGCAAGTTTTTAGCTGCAAGCGGCAAGTAAGAGCTGTTCGCTTGCAGCTTGCAGCTGCTTTAAAGACTGTAATAGTAACCACGGCTACGCAATGCCACGATCCGCGGCCGGCCATCCGGGTGCGGGCCGATCTTTTTGCGCAGGTTGCTGACGTGCATGTCCAGGCTGCGATCGTAAAGGGTCAACTTGCGGCCCAGGGCGATCTGCGCCAGTTCCTGTTTGTCCAGTGGCTCGCCGGGTTGGCGTAGCAGGGCTTCCAGCAGACGACTTTCAGAGACGGTGAGGGTGAACTCCTGTTCATCGATGCTGACCACGCCGCGCACCGGGCTGAAGCACAAGTCGCCCAGTTCCAGCTGTGAGGACACGGCAGCCGGGTGGCTGCGGCGCAGCACGGCGCGCAGGCGAGCGGTAAGCTCACGCGGGTCGCAGGGCTTGGCCAGGTAATCGTCGGCGCCCAGTTCCAGGCCGAGGATGCGGTCCAGGGGTTCGCCGCGGGCCGAGAGCATCAGCACTGGCAGCTCCGGGTGGTCGTTGCGCAATTGCTTGAGCAGCTCCAGCCCGCTGCCGTCGGGCAGCATCACGTCGAGCACCACCGCCGCCGGGGCGCTGTCGGCCAAGGCTTTGCGTGCGCTCAAGCCGTCATGGCAGGCGCGCACCTGGAAGCCTTCCTGGCTCAGCCAACGGGTCAGCAGCTCGCAGAGCTCCTGGTCATCATCTATCAGTAACAGCTCGCTCATGACTCACTCAATTTAGCCATTGTCGACGGCGACGGTGCCCACCGCTGGCGAAGATCCCGCACAGCAGGGCGATCAGAGCGACGGCCCCGCCGGTGACAAACCATTGCTGTTGCTCGGTCAGCCAGCGGGTCAAGGCGCCGCCCTGTGAATCTTTGAGTTGCTGGGCCAGGCGTTGATTCTCTTGGCGAAGGCGACTCAATTGGGCGCTTTCGCGGGAGGCCTCCGCACTTTGCAGCTGCTTGCCCAGTTCTTCACGCTGGCGTTCGCTTTCTTTCAAACGTTGCTGCAACTCGGTGATCTGGGCGCCGGCACTCAAGGACAGGGGCGTGGAACTGCCGGTGTTCGAGGTTTCTTCAGCGTGGGCCGTAGCCCCGATCATTAACACTGCCAACAGACACAACTGACGTAAGCGCATCGGAACTCCTGATTCCACACGAATATTCAGAACGTTGTCGGCAGGTTACTCAGAATAATGAGCAATTAGGAGCGCGCCGAACTGAAATGGTTCGGCGCGACCTGAGTCAAGGCAGGACTTGCTTGAACGGCTTGATCACGACGTCAGCGTAAACGCCTGCTGCAACGTAAGGATCGGCCTTGGCCCAAGCCTGGGCATCGGCCAGGGAAGCGAAGTCGGCGACGATCAGGCTACCGGTGAAACCGGCATCGCCTGGGTCATTGCTGTCCACCGCCGGATGCGGGCCAGCCAATACGATACGGCCTTCGGCTTGCAGCTGTTTGAGGCGCTCGACGTGCGCCGGGCGCACGGAAAGGCGCTTTTCCAGCGAGTTGGCAACGTCGGTAGCAATGATGGCGTAGAGCATGTCAGTCCTCGGTTTTTGGCGTGGTAGGGTCGGTGTCATGCAGATGGCGCGACAGGTAAATACCCTGGGCAACCAGGAACAGCACGGTCATGCCAAGGCTGCCGAAGACTTTGAAGTCGACCCAGTAGTCCTGGAAGGTGAACGCCACGAACAGGTTGGCGGCGCCGCAGAACAGGAAAAACACGATCCAGGCAATGTTCAGGCGCACCCACACCGGCTCTGGCAGGGTCAGGGCATGGCCCATGATCCGCTTGATCAGCAGGCGGTCACCGATGAAATGGCTGCCGATAAACGCCAGGGCGAACAGCCAGTTCACCACCGGGGCTTTCCATTTAAGGAAGGTTTCGCTGTGAAAGGCCAGGGTCAGGCTGCCGAAGACCAGGCACGCAACCAGGGTCAGCCATTGGCTTTTTTCCAGCTTGCGCTGGGAGATGAAGAGGGCGCCGTAGACCACGAGTGAGCTGATGATGAGCACGGCGGTGGCGCTGTAGATGCCCCCGAACGTCAGCTCATGGCCGGCCAGATCAATGACCCTGGGGTCGAGTTTGTAAACGATGAAAAACAGCAACAGCGGGATGAAGTCGATGAATTGTTTCACAGTAAGAGCCAGAAGCTGGATGTGGCGGCATAATAACAAACATCCTTGGTAGCGAAAGCGCCAGCTGACTTGAGGTTACAAAGCCCCGTGAATGTTGATTTGCACTGCCACAGCACGGCCTCCGACGGCGCCCTGGCGCCTGCGGTACTGGTTGCGCGTGCGTTTGAAAAAGGCGTGCGAGTCCTTTCGTTGACCGACCACGACACCCTCGAAGGGCTGGACGAAGCCCGCGAAACCGCGCAGGCGCTGGGCATGCAGCTGGTCAACGGTGTGGAATTGTCCTGCACCTGGGGCGGCGCCACCATTCATGTGCTTGGCTACGGGTTTGATCAGAAAGCCCCGGCATTGGTGCAGGCCATCGCTAATTTGCACGATGGCCGTTGGCTGCGGTCAGAAGAAATAAGCCGCAAACTCAGCCTTAAAGGCATGCCCAATGCCCTCGACGGCGCCCGCGCCATCCAGCAGGAACTGGGCGACAGCGGCAACGCACCGGCCCGGCCGCATTTTGCCGACTGGATGGTACGTGAAGGTTTTGTTAAAGACCGTGCCGAAGCCTTTCGCAAATGGCTGGGCGCCGGCAAGTTGGGGGATGTGAAGTTGCATTGGCCGACCTTGGAAGACACCGTCGAGACCCTGCGCGCCTCCGGGGCCTGGGTCAGCCTGGCGCACCCTTGGCATTACGATTTCACCCGCAGTAAGCGCCGCAAGCTGATCAGCGACTATATTGGTGCGGGTGGCCACGCGATTGAAGTGGTCAACGGGCATCAACCCGCCGAACAAGTGGGCAGCCTGGCGATTCTTGCTCGCGAATTTGGTCTGCTGGTCAGCGCCGGCAGTGACTTTCATGGCCCAGGCGGCTGGTCCGAGATCGGCGAGTATCGCCAGGTCCCGGAGGACTTGCCGCTCTTGTGGGGGCGATTCAAGCATGACCCCATTATTGCCACCGTCTGAACAGGTAGAACACGTGAGTCAATTTTTCCAGATTCATCCGGAAAACCCCCAGGCGCGCCTGATTAAACAGGCCGTCGAGATCATTCGCGCCGGCGGCGTGGTGATCTACCCAACGGATTCGTCCTACGCTATTGGTTGCCAGATCGGCGACAAGGGCGCGGTAGAGCGTGTAAGGCGACTGCGTGACCTGGACAAGAACCACAACTTTGCGCTGATCTGCAGCGACTTGTCCCAACTGGGGCTGTTCGCCAAGGTCGACACCGGCACCTTCCGCCTGCTCAAGGCTCACACGCCGGGCCCCTACACGTTCATTCTCAACGCCACCCGTGAAGTGCCGCGCCTGCTGCTGCACCCGAAGAAGCGCACCATCGGTCTGCGCGTGCCGGAGCATCCGATTGCCCTGGCGCTGCTGGCCGAGCTGGGTGAGCCACTGATGAGCGTGTCGTTGATCATGCCCGGCGACAGCGAACCGCTGGAAGACCCGTACGAAATGCGCCAGCTCCTGGAAAAACAGGTGGACCTGATCATCGACGGCGGCTTCGGGGGTGGCAAAGCCTCTACGGTGATCAACCTGGCCGACGGCGAACCGGAGGTAATCCGTGTGGGGTGCGGCGACCCGGCTCCGTTTATGGTTGAGGCCTGAATGTCGTCTGTGGAAACCGTCGACAGCCAGGCCGGCGCCCAGCAGGAACTGCCATTTGCAATGGTGTATGGCCAGGCCGTGCTGGAAATGCCGCTGGACTTGTACATCCCGCCGGACGCCCTGGAAGTCTTCCTTGAAGCCTTCGAAGGCCCGCTGGACTTGCTGCTCTACCTGATCCGCAAGCAGAACATCAACATCCTCGACATCCCGGTGGCGGAAATCACCCGTCAGTACATGGGCTATGTCGAGTTGATGCAGTCGGTGCGCCTGGAACTGGCCGCCGAGTACCTGGTGATGGCCGCCATGCTTGCCGAGATCAAGTCGCGCATGCTGCTGCCGCGGTCGGAGACGGTTGAGGCCGAAGAAGACGACCCGCGCGCCGAACTGATCCGTCGCCTGCAAGAATACGAGCGCTTCAAGGCGGCCGCCGAAGGCATCGATGGTTTGAGCCGGGTCGGCCGTGACGTGGTGGTGCCCAAACTCGACGCGCCCGAGGCCCGTGCGCGCAAGTTGCTGCCGGACGTGAGCCTGGAAGAATTATTGATGTCCATGGCCGAGGTATTGCGCCGTGGGGATATGTTTGAAAGCCACCAGGTCAGCCGCGAAGCGTTGTCGACCCGCGAGCGCATGAGTGATGTGCTGGATCGCCTCAAGGGTGGCGGGTTTGTGCCTTTTGTCGAACTGTTTACGAAAGAAGAAGGGCGCCTGGGGGTGGTGGTGACGTTTATGGCGATCCTTGAATTGGTCAAGGAGTCCTTGGTCGAGCTGGTCCAGAATGAGCCTTTTGCGGCTATCCACGTGCGGGCGCGAGCCGAATAAAGAGCTGAATCGATGAATCTGACTGAACCCCGCGAACTGGCGACGCTGCTGGAGGCTTTTCTCCTGGCCTCGGGTAAACCGCAATCCCTGGAGCGCTTGTTCGAACTCTTTGAAGCGTCCGAGCGCCCTGAGCCGCCGGTGTTCAAGAAGGCGCTGGAGATATTGCGCAAATCCTGCGACGGCCGTGCCTTTGAACTGCGCGAGGTGGCGTCGGGTTATCGCCTTCAGATCCGTGAAAAGTTTTCCCCGTGGGTTGGGCGTTTATGGGAAGAGCGCCCGCAACGTTATTCGCGTGCAATGCTGGAAACCATGGCGCTGATCGCCTACCGCCAGCCCATCACCCGAGGCGAGATCGAGGACGTACGTGGCGTGGCGGTCAATAGCCATATCGTCAAGACCTTGCTGGAGCGCGAGTGGATCCGCATCGTTGGCTACCGTGACGTTCCCGGCAAACCGGCGATGTTTGCCACCACCAAGGTGTTCCTCGACCACTTCAACCTGAAAAACCTCGACGACCTGCCGCCGCTCGCCGAACTGCGCGAAATGGAGCCAGACCCGGTGCTGGACTTCGACGACGCCCCCGTGCCCGCCAGTTTGCAAGCGTTGGCGGATGCCAGTGCCGAGCCGGAAGAGCCGAAGGACGAGACCAGTTTCCACACGTTGTTGCTGGAGCTGGACGACATGGAGCAGGGGATCAAGACCGACTTCGACGATTTGCTGCGTGACGGCGCGTTTGAACCTGAAACCCAGCTGAACGTTGAAGTTGAGCCTGAAGTCGAACCTGAGATTGAGGTTCAGCCTGAGCCCGAGGAAGATAGCCTCGGCGTCGCCGAAGCCCGCGAGAAACTCCTGGCCGCCGTCGCCGCCCTCGAACAGCCGCCGCTGAGCGACGAAGAAGACGAAGCCCGCGCCCTGGCCGAAGCCATCGAAAACGAGCGCCGCGAGTTCGAAGACTGACGCGAGCAAACCCGCTCCCACATTTGATTATTGTTGCCAGGGAGAAATCATATGAGTTCAACCAAAGACCCCTGCATCAGCGTCTGCAAATTCAGCGACGACATTTGCGTCGGCTGTGGCCGCAACAAGCGCGAAATCCGTGCCTGGAAGAAACTCGACAAGGTCGACAAGCGCACAGTGTTGGCCGAGGCCGAGCTCCGATTGCTGGCGCTGGGCGCCACCGGTCGGCGGAAAAGCAAATGACTTGGGCCATATCGACTAGTCTCTGATGCGCAACGCGCGTCATGCGCGTATGATTCGCGACCCTTTGCCGAGCTATTCGGCCAAAGCCCCGCTTTCAACACTCTTCAGGCCACGCCTGAATCGACCCACCGGGAGGTGCTTAAGATGAACGACAAAGACCAGAACGACAGCCAGGAAATCGGCCCAGCAGGTGAAAAACTGCAAAAGGTGCTGGCGCGTATCGGCGTGGGCTCGCGCCGCGACGTCGAAGCCTGGATCACTCAGAAGCGCATCAAGGTCAACGGCGTCGAGGCCACCCTCGGCCAGCGCGTCGACCTGCACGATGCAATCACCATTGATGGCAAGGTCATCAAGCGTGAAGAGGCCGCCGAATCGGTGCGCCGCGTGATCATGTACAACAAGCCCGATGGCGAGATTTGCACCCGTGACGACCCGGAAGGCCGTCCGACCGTGTTCGACAAGATGCCTAAGCCAAAAGAAGGCCGTTGGATCAACATCGGTCGTCTCGACATCAACACCACCGGCTTGCTGATGTTCACCACTGACGGTGAATTGGCCAACCGCCTGATGCACCCGTCCTACGAGATGGACCGCGAATACGCTGTGCGTGTGCGTGGCGAAGTCGATGACGAGATGATCGAGCGCTTGAAAGCCGGCGTGGTGCTGGAAGACGGCCCGGCCAAGTTCACCGATATCAAGCAGGCCCCAGGTGGCGAAGGTTTCAACCACTGGTACCACTGCGTGGTGATGGAAGGTCGTAACCGTGAAGTCCGTCGCCTGTGGGAATCCCAGGGCCTGGTGGTCAGCCGCCTGAAGCGCGTGCGTTTCGGTCCGGTGTTCCTGAACTCCGACCTGCCGATGGGCCGCTGGCGCGAAATGAGCCAGTACGAAGTCGACATCCTCAGCGCCGAAGTCGGCCTGACGCCAGTCGCGATGCCGCAGATGAACGCCAAGAGCAAAGACAAGCTTGAGCGTATGCAGCGTAAATCGTCGCGTCCGGTTGCTCGTACCGAGCGCGTTGCCCGCACCCTGCGCCCTGCGCTGAATGCACCGGCTACCGGCGGTCGTATTTCCCGTGAGCCGCAGATCGAAGGCGAGCGTCGTCCAACCGCGCCATCGCGCCAGGAAGGCGAGCGTGCTCCACGCACGCCGCGCCCAGCTCCGGCCGGTGGTCGCAGCAATCGCGGTGAAGCGGATCGCCCCGCCGACAGCGCCAGCACCAAGCGTCCAGCCAAGCCGACGGCAAACAAGCGCCCCGGCCCGAAACTGGTCGCGGACGAGCCGTCGGGCAAGCGCCGTGGCGCTCCGGCCGGTTCGGGTCAGCGTCCTGGTTTTGGTCGTAAGAAGCCTTAAGAGCAGCGGCAAGCTTTTAGCTTCAAGCTGCAAGAGAAACGCGCTGGCCCTCACAGGTTGGCGCTTTTTTTTGCTTGAAGCTTATAGCTTACGACTTGTAGCTGGCTCTAAAACGCAAATCTCCCATCAAAAACCGGTTTATCGTCCAGGGCCAAAGTCCCACTGGCAAAGATCAGGTCCAGGTGATGGCTGCCTTTCTGCCCACCTCCCAAGCCCAAATGCAACCCACAATGGCGCTCCTCAAACCCGGCATTGCGCGCATACAAATCCTTGACCCCTTCATTGGTACCAATCCCCAATTCCTCCACGCGCCGGTTGGACGGGTTGGCATTCAGGTACTTGTTGAAGTCATCGGCCAACCCCGGCACCTCACTGGCTACGCTGCAGACGGTCGAGTGCTCGATCCACAGCTCCAGCGGTGATTGCAGCACGCCATATTTGCGTGCAAACGGGATGGTGCTGAGAAAGGTGCCGACAAACCGCACCTGGCCATTGATGGCTTCGCTGTGGGTCGCGATCTCGCCGGGTGCGAGGTCGTGGTTGCCGATGCCGTTGATATTGGTCCACTTCTTGATGCTGCTCAGCGGCGCCTCCAGCCGCGAGCCGTGCTTGTCGGTGAAGCGCAGCACATTGGCCTGGGACATGCGCCGGATCAACGTGGCATTGAGGTCGGCAATGCGCTGTGGCTCGACGCTGAAGGTGTCGTAGAAATAGTCGCCGTAATCCTTGAACAGCAGGGATTTCTTCCAGTGCTCGGCCATCACGCCCTGCAGCGCGCGGATAAAGTCCGGGCCTTCGGCGCGTGGGTTGGGCAAGGTCGAGGAATCGTATAAAAACAGATAGAGGTCGCAGGCTTCGATGGCTTGGGCCAGCGCGTCGCTGGCGGCCAGGTCCAGGCGCTGCACCTGGAAATTGAAACGGGCGGCGCTGCTGTGGGTGATCGCCTGGGCAATGGCGTCGTAGCGCTCGGTATGGCCCAGTAACACGGTGGGACGATTCAGGCCGCTGAGGGCCGGGTGGTGCGCGAGGTAGTAGAGAAAGTGTTCGACGGCGCGGGCCTTGTCCATGACGTGCATCCTTTTGTGCCTTGGGTAAGGGTGGCAGGTGCCGTGCACAGCACCTGCCGGATACCTGCCGATTTTAGAAAGGCCACATCGCGGTGCCGAACGGCACGACGGCATCGGCTTGCATCATTTCAACGGCGGCCTCATGGGTCGGCGCTTCAAACCAATCGTCGAGTTGCAGTTCGGTTTCCAGGTCGTTTTCCAGTGCTTGCATGGTGTATCTCCTAGAGGACGGTGTTTGAGAACGGCTTGCCAACGGGCTGCGCTGGGCAAGTGGGATGAACCTAGGAGAGCCTGTTTCAGAATGCAAAATATTTATTGACACGGTTCCAATTGAATAATTTTTTCTGTTTTGGGTCGTCAGCTTTTTTTTCATAAAAAACAGCAGGCTGATCAGGATGATTTTTAAGAAGTTTCCCGTCGCCAATTTTCCGTGAGTTCACGCTTGTAACGTAGATTTTCCGCGCTGTAACGATTAATTGACGATAAAACCGCGTGCTTGTTGAGCGGTGAAGTCCTGTAAGAAATGCCTGACAGATCGTCGCATGCACCGTTGCGGGGCGGCCTCAAGCTGTCGAGCGGTGTACAATCCGCCGCGTTTTACTGTGACGCCCTTGCGTACCCACGCAAAAGGCCAAGACCTCAGGGTTATCGACCCTGATCACTCCGCCCGGCCACGAGCCAGACGGGTTCGATTTCGTCACAGATAAAAATAAACAGGTGACGCATGACCGTTAGAAAGACGCTGTACTCCTGGTGCCTGCGCTGGGGTTTGAGCAGCGCTGCTTGAGTCGAGATTCAAGGCAGCAACGTGCATTCAACATCATCAAACCTTGCGTGAGATCCTTTTCATGAGCGGACCCCATTCCTCTTCAGGCGAGCTGAAACGCGGCTTGAAAAATCGGCATATCCAATTGATCGCCCTCGGTGGCGCCATCGGCACCGGCCTGTTCCTGGGCTCTGCCGGGGTGCTCAAATCCGCCGGCCCTTCGATGATCCTGGGTTATGCCATCTGCGGCTTCATTGCCTTCATGATCATGCGCCAGCTCGGCGAAATGATCGTTGAAGAGCCGGTCGCTGGTTCCTTCAGCCACTTTGCTCACAAGTACTGGGGCGGTTTCGCTGGCTTCCTGTCGGGTTGGAACTGCTGGATCCTGTACATTTTGGTGGGCATGTCGGAGCTGACGGCCGTCGGCAAATACGTGCATTACTGGTGGCCGGAGATTCCGACTTGGGTCTCGGCGGCAGCGTTCTTCGTGCTGATCAACCTGATCAATCTGGCCAACGTCAAAGTCTTTGGTGAGGCTGAGTTCTGGTTCGCCATCATCAAGGTGGTGGCCATCGTCGGCATGATCGCCCTGGGCAGCTACATGCTGGTCAGCGGCAGCGGCGGGCCGCAGGCTTCGGTGACTAACCTGTGGGAGCACGGTGGGTTCTTCCCTCACGGCGTCGGCGGTTTGGTGATGGCCATGGCGATCATCATGTTCTCCTTCGGTGGCCTGGAAATGCTTGGCTTCACCGCTGCCGAAGCTGACCAGCCACGCACCGTGATCCCGAAAGCGATCAACCAAGTGATCTACCGCATCCTGATTTTCTACATCGGTGCTCTGGTCGTGCTGTTGTCGCTGACACCGTGGGACAGCCTGCTGACAACCCTCAACGCCTCCGGCGATGCCTACAGCGGCAGCCCGTTCGTGCAGGTGTTCTCGATGCTGGGCAGCAACACCGCCGCGCATATTCTTAACTTCGTGGTCCTGACGGCGGCGCTGTCGGTATACAACAGCGGCACTTACTGCAACAGCCGCATGCTGCTGGGCATGGCCGAACAGGGTGATGCGCCCAAAGCACTGGCGAAGATCGACAAGCGCGGCGTGCCAGTGCGCTCCATCCTCGCCTCGGCGGCGATCACCCTGGTGGCGGTGTTGATGAACTACCTGATCCCGCAACACGCACTGGAACTGCTGATGTCTCTGGTCGTGGCTACGCTGGTGATCAACTGGGCGATGATCAGCTTCTCCCACTTCAAGTTCCGCCAGCACATGAACCGCACCGGCCAAGTGCCGTTGTTCAAGGCGCTGTGGTACCCGTATGGCAACTATGTATGCCTGGCGTTCGTGGTGTTTATCCTGGTGATCATGCTGATGATTCCAGGGATTCAGGTGTCGGTGTACGCGATCCCGGTGTGGGTGGCGTTTATGGCGGTGTGTTACTGGATCAAGAACAAGCGCGCTGCGCAGCCGTACCCTCACGTGGTAACGCCAGCCGCGAAGTAACCCTTTGGCGTGTTGAGCAAACCCGGACCTGCGCCGGGTTTGCTGTTTCAGGGGCAAGGGCAAGGCGCATTCGCGTATCCTTGGATACCTTCGACCGGAACCCTTTGCCCAATGCTGGTGATTTCCAACAACGTGCACCTGCCCGACGCCGAGATCGAGCTGACCGCCATTCGCGCCCAAGGCGCCGGTGGGCAGAACGTGAATAAGGTGTCGAGCGCGGTGCACCTGCGTTTTGACATTCCGGCGTCGTCGCTGCCGGAGTTCTATAAGGAGCGGCTGCTGGCGCTGCGCGATAGCCGTATCACCAGCGAAGGCGTGCTGGTGCTCAAGGCCCAGCAATACCGGACCCAGGAACAGAATCGAGCGGATGCGCTGGAGCGTTTGGTGGAGTTGATTCTCAGCGCCACCAAGGTCGAGAAGAAGCGCCGCCCGACCAAGCCGACCCTGGGCTCGAAAAAGCGTCGCCTCGAATCCAAGACCAAGCGTGGCAGCATCAAGGCTGGGCGCGGCAAGGTCGACTTTTAGTCGCCGCGCGCTTCACGGGCCTTGGGTGCCTGGCGGTACAGGTACACGCTCAGTAGCAAACCACCCAGGGCGGCGAGGGCGGCGAACAGGAAGATCGACGCAAAGCCGAAGCCAGCCGCCACGGCCCCGGCGAGCGGGCCGGTGATGCCCAGCGATAAATCGATAAACAGCGAATAGGCCCCCACCGCCGAGCCACGGCTGGACGCCGGTACCAGGTTCACTGCCTCCACCCCCAACGCCGGAAACACCAGGGAAAAGCCGAAGCCGCTCAACGCCGCGCCGGCCAGGGCCAGGTTGGCGTCCGGCGCCAGCCACAGCAACAGCAGCCCTAGGATTTCTACCGACAGGCAGGCAATCGCCACGCGAAAGCCGCCGATCCGGTTGATCAGGTTACCGAACAGCAAGCGCGCGCTGATGAAACTGGCGCCGAACAGGCTCAGGGCCCACACCGCGTTATCCCAGTGCTGGGTGGTGTAATACAAGGTGATAAACGTGGCGATGGTGCCAAAGCCGATGGAGCCCAACGCCAGCGCGCAGCCGTGGGGCAATACCCGGCCCAGTACATTCATGAACGGCAGGCGCACGCCAGCGACGATCGGCGCTGCGACTTTGTTCCAGGCCAGCAATAAGCCGACGACCGCCAGCAGAATGATGCTGACGCCCATGCTCCATAGCCCGAAGTTTCTCACCAGCAGCACACCCATAGGTGCTCCTACTGCCAAGGCGCCATAGCTGGCGATGCCGTTCCAGGAGATGACTTTGGCGGTATTTGCCGCACCGACCCGGCCGATGCCCCAGCCGATGGCGCCCGAACCCACCAGGCTTTCAGCGCTGCCTAGGACCAGTCGGCCAATCAGCAGGCTGCAGAGGCTCACGGCAGGCACGCTTGAAAACCACGCCGCGAGCAGCATGAACACGCCACTCAGGCCACAGCCCGCTAAACCGATCAGCACCGCACGCTTGCTGCCCAGGTTGTCGATGATTTTGCCCGCGTAGGGGCGGCTCAGCAGGGTGGCCAGGTATTGCACGCTGATCACCAGGCCGGCAATCACCGCGCCGTAGCCCAGTTCACTGTGGACATAGCCTGGCAATACGGCCAGGGGAATGCCGATATTCAGGTAGCCGATAAAGGTGAACAGTACGATGGAAACAACGTGCAGCGTGACCGCCATGGGGCGCTGGGTATCTGGCATGGGGAGAGGTCCACTGTCGCAGCAGGTAAAGATAGGCTGCTAATGATACCGGTGGTTTGGCCCGCGCAGGGCGGTAAAACGCAAAAACCTCAGGTCACAAAGAACTCAGGTTTGCGCAGGGGCCAGCAATTGCGTAGTGACCAGGGCGGCCAGCGCGTTTTCCTGGGTGCCGAAGCGCTTGAGCAGCACGGCTTGTTTGTCTGCGCTGAGGCGGTTCCAGACCTCGACCATCTGCAGGGCAGCATCGAGTACGGCGGTGTCCGGGGGAGTGTCAGTCATGGCAGGTATCTCGGATGATTCAGGCAGTGTGGAAAGCGCTCAAAGCTGCGCTTTCCACACGGTCTGGTACGGCGTCAGTCCTGGCTTTTGCTGTCGACTGGTTTTGCTTCTTTGGCCTCAGGCTGCTTGTCGCTGGCCTGCTGCGGTGTTGGCTGCTCTGTAGGGTGCAGGCTTGGGAAGGGGAGATTAGGTATCTCGTGCATTGTCGTCGCTCCTCGCAAGGTCTGTTTTTTCAATCGCAGGTGATTGCGCGCTCTCAAAAAGCCTTGGCAGGATACAGCACTGTAAATGACAAATAGACTTTTATCTCGACGAATAGGTGACCCTTGATCCTGCAAACGCAAGTGACATGGGGTCACACTTACCTTTAGAAAGGCACTTTGCCCAGGATCATGTCGCGATACATCACAAAATCCCCGAGCAAGCTGTAGAACGGGTGCTGAAACGTCGCCGGGCGGTTTTTTTCGAAGAAGAAGTGACCGATCCACGCAAAGCTGTAGCCAGCAATCGGCACGGCAATCAGTAGGCCCAGCGAGCCTCTCCCGATGGCGTACGCCAAAATCCCGATCACCAGCGTGGTGCCGATAAAATGTAGGCGCCGGCACGTGCTGTTGCCGTGCTCGCTCAGGTAATAAGGGTAGAACTCAGCAAAGCTATTGAATTGCTTGACGTTTTCCACAGTGACCGGCCCTTTGATTGTTATGCCGCCCAACAGGTGTTCGGCGGGGAGCTTATTTGAGTCTAGAGTGATCAGTGGTAACGGCCAGTGACAATAGATGCCACTTTAGTATCCTTGGCTTCCTGGCTGCCATTTGAACCTGCTTTTTTAAGAAGACGCCATGAGCGAACGAACAACTTCTGCAAGCTGGGCGATGGGGATCGTCAAGGCATTGGAAATGGACGGCTTGGATTGCCGCGCCTTGTTCAAGCAGCTCGGCCTGGACTACGCCGCCCTGAATGACCCCGATGCGCGGTTTCCGCAAGACTCCATGACGCGCCTGTGGCAACGGGCGGTAGCGCTTTCAGGCAACCCGGCGATCGGCCTGAACATGGGTAAAGTGGTGCGCCCGGCGTCGTTTCATGTGGCTGGCTATGCACTGATGTCCAGCAATACCCTTGCCGAGGGCTTTATGCGCCTGGTGCGCTACCAGCGCATCATTGCCGAAAGTGCAGACCTGAGTTTCCGACTGATCCCCGAAGGTTATGCGCTGATTCTGACGGTGCATGGCGATCACCTGCCGCCCACCCGGCAAAGCGCCGAAGCTTCGCTGGCCAGCGCCTTGGCCCTGTGCGGTTGGCTGACCGGTCGTACCCTGCAGCCGCGCAAGGTGGTGTTGCAAGGTGATCAGCCGGCGGACCTGTCACCCTACAAACAAGCCTTCCATGCGCCTTTGGAATTCAACGCGCCCTATGACGCGCTGATTTTCGAGCGGGCCGACATGGACGCGCAGTTGCCCACGGCCAACGAGGCCATGGCGCTGCTGCATGATCGATTTGCCGGCGAATACCTGGCGCGTTTTTCGGAGAGCCGCGTGACCCACAAGGCACGGCAGGTGTTGTGCCGGCTGTTGCCCCAGGGTGAGCCCAAACGAGAAGTGGTGGCCCAGACGTTGCACCTTTCCCAGCGCACCTTGCAGCGGCGTCTACAGGAGGAGGGCACCAGCTTTCAGACCCTGCTCGATGACACCCGCCGCGAATTGGCCGAGCAGTACCTGGCGCAGCCCAGCATGACGTTATTGGAAATCGCCTACCTGTTGGGTTTTGCCGACCCGAGCAACTTCTTTCGCGCGTTTCGTCGTTGGTTCGACGCCACGCCCGGCGAATACCGGGCGCGGTTGCTGGAAGCGTCGGCCGTCAGTGGCGCCAAAACGCCGGAATGCACAGAACAAAGACTGTAATGATCTCCAGTCGGCCCAGCAGCATGCCGAGTGACAGGATCCACTTGGCCGCATCCGGCAGGCTGGCGAAGTTACCCGCAGGGCCAATGGTTTCGCCCAGGCCAGGGCCGACGCCGGAGACGGTACTGGCTGCGCCGGTCAAGGCGGTCATCCAGTCCAGGCCCAGAAGCGACAAGGCCAGGGCGATGGCGCAGATGGTAATGGCGAAGAAAAACGAGAACGTCAGGATCGAACGCACGATCTCTTCGTCAAGGCGATGGCCGTTGTACTTCTGCTTGATCACCGCGCGCGGGTGAATCAGTTGGTTCAAGTTGGCCTTGAGCAGGATATAGGCGACCTGAAAACGGAAGATCTTGATCCCACCCGCCGTAGAGCCTGAACAACCACCGATAAAGCCCAGGTAAAAGAACAGCATCAGTGAGAAGTTGCCCCACAGGCTGTAGTCCCCCAATGCAAAACCCGTGGTGGTGACCACCGAGGTCACGTTCAACGCCACATGACGCAAGGCTTCCAGCCAATGCAGGTTGGTGGTCCACCAGTACCAGGTGCCCAGTACCAGCCAGGTCACGATCAACAAACCGAGCAAACCCTGCACTTGCTGATCCTTGATCAACGCCTTGCGGTTGCCACGCAAGGTGGCCACATAGAGCGTGAACGGCAAGCTGCCGAGGATCATCACCACCACCGCCACCCAGTGCACGGCAGGTTGTTTCCAGTGGGCCAGGGACTCATCCGAAGTGGAGAAGCCCCCGGTGGAAATCGCCGACATCGCGTGGTTGATCGCATCGAACAGGCCCATCCCGGCCCACCAGAACGCCAGGCTGCCGAGGATGGTGATGCCGACGTAGGCCGCCACGATCAGCCGCGCCACCATGTGCGAGCGGGGCATGACCTTTTCCGAGCGGTCCGAGGATTCGGTCTGGAACAGGCGCATGCCACCAATGCGCAGCAGTGGCAGGATCGCCACCGCCATGCCGATAAAGCCGATGCCACCCAGCCAGTGCAGCAGCGAGCGCCAGATCAGGATGCCTGGCGACATGGCGTCCAGGCCGCTCAACACGGTGGAGCCGGTGGCGGTGATACCGGACATGCTTTCAAAAAACGAGTCGGTGTAGCTGATGTGTTGGGTCAACAGAAACGGCAACGCCGCAAAGATGCACACCACCACCCAGCTTGTCACTGTGAGCAGGTACATGTCCCGCGGGCGCAGGTGCACATGCTCGGGGCGACCTGGAATCACCAGGGCCAGGCCGGCAAGAAAGGTGATCATGCTGGCCCACAGGAAAGAGGGCAGGTCACTGGTGCGTTCGAAGATCACCAGGGTCGCCATTGGCACGACCATGGCGATCGCGAGGGTGATCAGGAAGATGCCGATGATGAAACCGATAATGCGTAGGGTCGGCAACGCCATGAAGTGAGCTCGGGGTTATTGGGCAGAGGCGCCATTCTACCTGCGGTGCAGGTCTTGTAAACCGGGGCTTGGAAGCGATGTAAGTCTGATGTGGGCTTGCTCGCGAATGCGCAGTGTCAGTCAACGGATTCACTTGCTGATCCACCGCATTCGCGAGCAAGCCCGCACACATTGGTTTTGTGGCGCCTGATTGATTGTCGACAGGCGCACACAAAAAAGGCGACCCAAAGGCCGCCTTTTCCAATTCGCTACTGATCAGAACTCGTGATCAGCGCTGTCCGGGTTCAAGTCGCTGATGCCCAGCTTGCCTGCCGCCGCTTCGATCGAACCGGTCTGCTTGACCAGCGCAGCGATGGCGTCACGCACGATCTGGTTGCCCGCATCGTTACCGGCAGCGATCAACTGGTCGTAGTGCTCACCCTTGTTGGCGTGGTCAACCATGACCTGGATCTTCGCTTCGGTGGCTGCCAGCTCCGCTTTCAGCGCGGTATCGGCAGCTGGATCGGCCTTGGCCACCAGGGATGACAGGCTGGCGCCGGTCATTTTGGTGCCGTCAACGCGGGTGTACTCGCCCAGGTAGACGTTGCGGATACCCTTGGCGTCATAGAAGTGCGAGTTGTGGGTGTTGTCGCTGAAGCAGTCTTGCTCGTCTTCCGGCGAGTTGGCTTCCAGGGAAACCTTCATGCGCTCACCGGCCAGTTCGCCGAGGGACAGGCTGCCCATGCCGAACAGCATCTTGCGCACGCCGTCGGTGGCAGGTTCTGCCTCCAGGGTGGCGCGGTAGTTGTCTTCGACGTTTGGTTTCCAGTTGCCGACCATTTCTTCCAGGTCGCTGACCAGCAGTTGAGTCACAGCGCTCAGGTAGGCACGGCGACGCTCGTTGTGGCCGCCTGTAGCGCCGTCGCCGGTCAGGTAGTCCGACGCAGGACGGTTGCCGGCGCCTGGGCCGGTGCCGTTCAGGTCTTGGCCCCAGAGCAGGAATTCGATGGCGTGGTAACCGGTGGCGACGTTGGCCTCGGAGCCGCCCAGCTCATTGAGGCTGGCGAGTTTTTCCGGGGTGATGTCCTTCACGTCGACCTTGTCTTCGCCGACCTGGATCTCGGTATTGGCGATGATGTTGGCGGTGGCGCCTGGGTTACCCAAGGCGTGTTCGTAGGACTTGTCGGTGTAGTCGATCAGGCCTTCGTCGAGCGGCCATGCGTTCACCTGGCCTTCCCAGTCGTCGATGATGGTGTTGCCGAAGCGGAATACTTCGCTTTGCAGGTACGGAACGCGGGCGGCGACCCAGGCGGTACGCGCGGCTTTCAGGGTTTCGTCGTTCGGCTTGGCGAGAAACGCGTCGATCGCAGTTTGCAGGGTTTTAGCGGTGGACTCGGCGTCACTGTAGACCGCAAACACCATGTCTGCGTAATGCGCGACCACGGCCTTGGCGGCGGCTTCGTCGATCTGACCGGCAGGGGTGGCAGCGGCTGGAGCGGTGGTGCTGGTAGCCGGGGTCGGCGCCTGGTTTGCAGGGGCCTTGTCTTTACCTTCGCCGCAACCGGCGAGAGAAATGGCAATGGCCAGTAGACTGGCGGTGGCCAGGGGCATACGAATCATGGCGAACATCCTGCTTCGGTTGTTGAGAGGGCGCGCGGGGGCGCGCAAAGCTGCGACATAATGCGAAAGATTTGCATTTTGTGTAAAGGGTTATACGCGGGAAATATTCAGTATCATCTTGCCAGGTCAGAGAATGGCGGCGTTATTGCGCTCCGATTGCTTCAAAAAAGCCGCCAGCTCTCGGGCCTGCAAGGGTTTGCTGTAGTGGTAACCCTGACCCTCATGGCAGCCTTCGGAGATGATGTAAGCCTCCTGCTCAGCGGTTTCCACGCCTTCGGCGATCACCTGCATGCCCAGGCTTTTGCCCAGCTGGATGATCGCGCGCACGATGGTGGCGTCGTCATCATCGTCCAGCAGGTCCTGGACGAAGCTCTTGTCTATCTTGATCTTGTCCAAGGGCAGGCTTTTCAAGTAGCTGAGGGATGAGTAGCCGGTGCCGAAGTCATCAATCGCGATCAACGCCCCGGACCGGCGCAGGCTCAGCAGGTGCTGGGCGGCGGTGCTGATGTCTTCCATCAAGCCGGTTTCCGTGACTTCCAGTTCCAGGCTGCGCGGCGGCAAGCGGTAGATTTGCATCAGGTTATTGACCACCCGCGGCAACTCGGTGTGGTGCAACTGCACGGTGGACAGGTTGACCGCCATGCGCAGGTCGGTAAAGCCCAGGTCGTGCCATTCGCGTAATTGGCGGCAGGCTTGGTCGAGTACCCATTCGCCTATCGGGATAATCGTGCCGTTTTGCTCCGCCAGCGGGATAAACAGGTCCGGCGGGACCATGCCGTGTTCCGGGTGCTGCCAGCGCAGCAGGGCTTCCACGCCCACTACACGGTGGTCGCGGTAACTGATCTGCGGCTGGTACACCAGGTGGAATTGATTGCGGCTGAGGGCGTCGCGCAGGTCTTTTTCCAGCTCCCGGCGGCGGCGCATTTCACTGTCGACGCTGGCGATATAGAACTGATAGCGGTTGCGCGAGCGGGTCTTGGCCAGGGTCATGGTCTGTTCGGCTTTTTGCAGCAGCGTTTCAGTGCTGTCGCCGTCTTCCGGGAATAAGGTGATGCCGATGGTGGCGCGCAGTCGAATCTGTTGGTGATCGAGGACGAAGTCTGCTTCCAGGTCATCAAGGATGCTTTGCGCCAGCTCGGCGGCTTCGTAAGGCTGTTCGATATCGGCTTGGACCAGCGCAAACTGATCTCCGCCCAGACGGGCCAGGGTGCCGAGGCGCCCACTGTGCGCGCGTAAACGGTCTGCCAGCGCCAGCAGCAGTTTGTCGCCGGCCTGATAGGTGAACTGTTCGTTGACGCTTTTGAAATCATCCAGCCCCACGCACAACACTGCTACGCGCCGTTGTCGGCGGCCTGCGTCAATAAGGATCTTGTCCAGTTGCTCCTGCAGTTTCTGGCGGTTCGGTAAACCGGTCAGGAAGTCGTACTGGGCCATGCGCAGCAGGCTGGTTTCGGCTTCATGGCGCAGGTGGGTGTTGCGCTCGATTGACTCGAGCAGCTGGTTGGCGGTGTTGATCCACAGCCCCAATTCGTTGCGTTCGTGACCCTTGAGCTGCGGGATCTTGTGTTCGCTGGGCCGGTCCGGGTTGATCGACGTCAGGTGTTCGATAATCCGCGACAGCGGCTTGGTCAGCAGCCAGTGATAAACCAGGTAGAGCACTAGGCCCATGGCGAGGGCGCGCAATACACCGGAAATAAAAATGATCACCGAATTGACGATAAATCCCTGGCCATAGGTGGCCGTGTCGAGGGTGATACTCAGGTCACCGTAATACTCGCTGTAGGGGCCTTTGCCGACCAGGGGCGTGGTAAACGTGCGTTCCTGGCCAAGAATCAGGTCGGTCAACCAGCGGCTGGGGGCGTGCTGCAAAGTGCGGCTCTTCTCGGCCAGCATGGTTTCGTCGGGGTGGCCGATGGACGCCATGCGCACCGCGTCATCCTGGAACAGCCCCTCAATCACTTGCATGCCCATTTCGCGGTCCAGGCTGTAGATGGCCTGGGTCGAGGGGTCGCGAAACATGTCGAGGATGCGCTGTGCATCGCTGACCACGGCCTGGCGCGTCTTGTAGGCATCGTAAACGATCTGCGCCACGCTCAGCGATACGCCCACAATCAATGCCGACAGCAGCACAACCCGTAGCAACTTCACGGACAAGCTGTTCTTGAGTTCCAGCTTCAAAGGGGCATTCCTTGTCTCATGCGGGTGGCCTTCAATATGCCATGAGTATTGGCAATCACGTGAGGGCAGTCAAAGGAACATTAGAGCCGCAGACGTCTTGATGCGGGATACGCAGAAAAAACCAAAAAAAACGGCGGATTTACTCCGCCGTCTGGGTGCTCGACTGACCTGTGGTCAGGTCAATGCCCTTCCAGGCCGTGAGCGTGTTCACTGATAGGCGGAAATCTCGATCTTTGGCGGCGGTGGCGGCATCATGTCTTCGCCTGGCCGGCCGGGTGCATTGGCACCACCGCCTTCACCGCCCCCTCCACCACCCGCACCACCGGCGAGGCCTTTCATCAGCCCGCTGATGAGTTGCATCGCCATCTGCCCACCTGCTTTTCCGATTTCTTCCATCGTGACTCTCCAGAAGCGTGTGAGAGGGTTATTCCTCTCACTGCGTGGGTGGCACATTCCTTTGTGCGGGTTCCACCATTCCGGGCAAGTCGCTGATGTTGAACGCACAAAAAAGCCCGGCAATCGCCGGGCTCTTTCTACTGCAAGCGTTGCTTAGGCAGTGAAGGTTTTGCCTTCGAACTGCTCAGCCACGAACTTCCAGTTGACCAGGTTCCAGAACGCTTCCACATACTTTGGACGCACGTTGCGGTAGTCGATGTAGTAGGCGTGTTCCCACACATCGCAGGTCAGCAGCGGGGTGTCACCGCTGGTCAGCGGGTTGCCGGCGCCGATGGTGCTGGCCAGGGCCAGGGAACCGTCAGCCTTTTTCACCAGCCAGCCCCAACCGGAACCGAAGGTGCCGACAGAAGTCTTGGTGAACTCTTCCTTGAACTTGTCGAACGAACCAAACGCAGCGTTGATGGCTTCAGCCAGCGCGCCGGTAGGTTGGCCGCCGGCGTTTGGCGCCAGGCAGTTCCAGTAGAAGGTGTGGTTCCAGACCTGAGCGGCGTTGTTGAAGATGCCGCCCGAAGAGGATTTAACGATCTCTTCCAGGGTCTTGCCTTCGAACTCGGTGCCTGGCACCAGGTTGTTCAGGTTCACGACATAGGTGTTGTGGTGCTTGTCGTGGTGAAATTCCAAGGTTTCCTTGGAGATGTGCGGCTGCAGGGCATCGTGTGCGTAGGGCAGCGGCGGCAATTCGAAAGCCATGATGATTCTCCTAATCAGGTCAGTTGCGGTGAGCGCAAGGCCGATCACGGGCGGCCAAACAAGCGCCGGGGAGTTTGTACTCTTTGCGGCGCCGGGTCCGGATCATAGCACCGGGGGTGCGGCAAAACCACGCAACAACTGTGTGGGATAGAGGTTCCAGAGCGTTTTGGAATATTCCTCAGGCGCTGATCAATTGGTAGGCCACGCTGAACATCATCAGTGCTACCAACAGGTCCAGCAGGCGCCAGGTGGCGGGACGCGCCAGCCAGGGGGCCAGCCAGGCCGCGCCGAGTGCCAAAGTCGCGAACCACAGGAGCGAGGCGCTGGCGGCACCGGCCACATAGGCGCCGGGCTCGGTTTGTTGCGCGCCGAGAGAGCCGATCAGCAATACAGTGTCCAAGTACACGTGAGGGTTGAGCAGTGTCACCGCCAAGGCACTGAGCAACACGGCGCGCAAGGACCGCACCTGCAGGTTGTCGCCTTGTTCCAGGCTCTGTTTTGAACAGGCCCGACGCAGTGCACAAGCCCCGTACCAGATCAGGAATGCTGCGCCGCCCCAGCGCGCAATCGCCAGCAGTAAAGGGTTTTGTGCCAGCACTGTGGCCAGGCCAAACACCCCGGCAGCCACCAGCAGGGCATCGCAGATCACACACAACGCCGCGACCGGCAAGTGATGCTCGCGACGCAGGCTTTGCGCCAATACAAAGGCATTCTGGGAACCGATGGCCATGATCAGGCCGAGCGCGACCAGCAGGCCATTCAGATAGCTTTGCCACATAGGGTTTACTCCGCGTCCGCTGCCAATCGCCGCAAAACGTGCAGGGCGCGCTCGGCGTCGGCACGCCCGACAAACAGGTGGTCGTGGTAATAGCCGGCAATCACATTGCAACTGATGCCGGCCTTGCCCAGTGCGCTGGCGAAGGCGGCGGTCAAGCCCACGGCTTCCAGGGCCGAGTGCACATTCAAGGTGATCCACGCGGCAACGTAGTCAAAGGCCAGGCCCGCCTGTTCCGCCTGCTGGCGTTCAACGATCAGGGTCAGGCCTTCCTGCTCGCGAAAGCTGCCGATCACCTCGCAACCGGCAGGGATACGGTGATCGGGCAGGGTGCAGAACACGTAGTCACCCTCATTGAGATGGGGGCTCATGCTGCGCAGCAAGGTTGCCAGGGCGGTTTCGCCAGCCATGGGAGGTTCCTTATAGAGAGAAGCGATGCTGGCTATTCTCTTGGCATAGGCTGTATAAGAAAAACAAATATTACTGATCGCTCATTAGAGAAACTGATGTTCGACTATAAATTGCTTTCTGCCCTGGCGGCGGTGGTGGAACAGGCTGGCTTCGAGCGCGCCGCGCAAGTGTTGGGGCTCTCGCAATCGGCGATCTCCCAGCGCATCAAGTTGCTCGAGGCGCGCATCGGCCAGCCGGTGCTGGTGCGGGCCACGCCGCCGACGCCTACCGAGATCGGCCGTCGCCTGCTCAACCATGTGCAACAGGTGCGCCTGTTGGAGCGCGACCTGCAAAGTCAGGTGCCGGCACTGGACGAGGAAGGCATGCCCGAGCGTCTGCGCATCGCGTTAAACGCCGATAGCCTGGCCACCTGGTGGGCCGAGGCCGTCAGCGATTTTTGCGCCGAACAACATTTGCTGCTGGATTTGGTGGTGGAAGACCAGACCGTGGGCCTCAAACGCATGCGTGCTGGCGAAGTGGCCGCCTGCATCTGCGCCAGCGAGCGCCCGGTTGCTGGGGCACGCAGCCTGTTGCTGGGCGCTATGCGCTACCGGGCGCTGGCGAGCCCGGTTTTTATAACCCGGCACTTTCCGGATGGCGTACGCGCTGATCAACTGGCGCGCACCCCGGCACTGGTGTTCGGCCCGGATGATTTCCTGCAACACCGTTACCTGGCGTCCCTCGGTGTGGACGGTGGTTTCGAGCACCATTTGTGCCCATCGTCCGAAGGCTTCATCCGTTTGACAGAAGCAGGCCTGGGCTGGGGGCTGGTGCCGGAATTGCAGGTGCGCGACCAACTGGAAAAGGGCGTATTGCTCGAGTTATTGCCAGATAAGCCCATCGACGTGCCGTTGTACTGGCATCATTGGCGCAGTGGCGGGCAACTGCTGGGCTTGTTGACCGATCACCTGGCCCAGGCATGTGGCCAATGGTTGGTGCCCTATCAGCAGTGACAAGCGTCAAGCTGCAAGCTGCAAGAGAAGAACTTGCAGATCGTATTTAACTTGCGGCTTATAGCTTGAAGCTTGCAGCTGCATCCGTAGGAGGCTCCATGAAAGTTCTGGTCACCGGCGCAAGCGGCTTCATTGGCGGGCGCTTTGCGCGTTTCGCCTTGGAGCAGGGCCTGGACGTGCGGGTCAACGGGCGGCGCGCCGAAGGTGTGGAACACCTGGTGAGGCGCGGCGCTGAGTTTATCCAGGGTGATCTGAATGACGCCGACCTGGTGCGCGGGCTGTGCCGCGATGTCGAAGCCGTGGTGCATTGCGCTGGCGCTGTCGGGCTGTGGGGGCGCTATCAGGACTTTCACCAGGGCAACGTGCTGGTCACTGAGAACGTGGTCGAGGCCTGCCTCAAGCAACGGGTCGGCCGACTGGTGCACCTGTCGTCGCCATCGATCTACTTTGACGGCCGCGACCACCTGGGCCTGACTGAAGAGCAAGTCCCCAAGCGCTTCAAGCATCCCTATGCAGCCACCAAATACCTGGCGGAACAAAAGGTATTCGGCGCCCAGGAGTTCGGCCTCGAAGTGCTGGCCCTGCGCCCGCGCTTCGTTACTGGCGCCGGCGACATGAGCATCTTCCCACGCCTGCTGAAAATGCAGCGCAAGAACCGCCTGGCTATCGTCGGCGATGGCCTGAACAAAGTCGATTTCACCAGCGTGCACAACCTCAACGAAGCGCTGCTCAGCAGCCTGCTCGCTACCGGTTCAGCGCTAGGCAAGGCCTACAACATCAGCAACGGCACGCCGGTGCCGGTGTGGGATGTGGTGAACTACGTGATGCGCCAAATGGAGTTGCCGCAGGTAACGCGGTATCGGTCCTACGGTTTGTCCTACAGCGTAGCGGCCCTCAACGAAGCCTTCTGCGCAATGTGGCCAGGGCGTCCGGAGCCAGCATTGTCACGCCTGGGCATGCAAGTCATGAACAAAGATTTCACGTTAGACATCAGCCGCGCCAGGCATTATCTGGACTACGAGCCCAAGGTCAGCCTGTGGACCGCCCTCGACGAGTTCTGCAGTTGGTGGAAGGCCCAGGACCCAGGGTTCAAGTAAGCACACAACAGGCAACACTTCGGGAACCGAATCTGGCATTCCAGGTCGATCAGTGCGCCGGGAAGGCGGTTTATACTCCCGTCGCTCGCCACTTCACCGATTCAGGGTTGATTCATGCGCAACGATGCTAAAGACGACTTCGACAACGTTCCCAGCCTGCGGGCCGATGTCGGGGATGACGATGATTTCGAACCTACCCCGGCCACCTCGGTGCGTTCGCGCAACACTAAGGTCGTCAAGGTCAAGAGCGCCAGCACTGGCCCGTTGTGGGCTTTGATCGGCGCTTTGCTGATCGCTTTTGCGGGCCTGGCCTGGTGGAGCTTCCAGCAGATTTCCCTGATGGGCCAGCAATTGGTTGCCACCCAGGAAAGTTTTGCGCGCATCAGCGAAGAAGCGGCGGGGCGTCTGCAAGATATTTCCGGCAAGGTGGTGGCCAGTGAAGCCAGCGTCAACAACGGCAGCGAAGCGTTGAAACTGCAGATCAAGCAACTCGAAAGCCAGTTGCTGGAGCAGGGCAAACAGCAGGTCGGCGTGGCCGGCCGGGCCACCGAGTTGGATAAGCGCCTGGCGCAAATGACAGCCAGCACCACTGAACTGTCTAACGCCAACAGCAAGCTGCAAGGCCAGGTCCAGGCCCTGACCGACGCCGTGGCGACGCTTAAGGCGGCGCAAGGCGACGCAGGTAAGCGCGATGCCGAAATCAAAGAGCTTTCCGCTGACGTGGCCGCGTTGAAGAAACAGGGCAACCCAAGTGCGGCCATCGCCCGCATCGAGCAGGATCTGGTAGTGCTCAAAAGCGCGCAGGATAACCAGCCGGTCAATAGCGATGCGCCTACGAATAAAGAGTTCGACGTGTTCCGCATCCAGACCACGCGTAATATCACCACCTTGCAGAGCCAGGTGCGGAACCTGCAGCAACAGCTCAACGCGCCGGCGAAGATCACCCCGCGTGGCCAGTGACCGTTGCTGAGATAACACGGGTGTAAACCGATTTAAATGGGGGGGGGCGAGCACGCCCGCTCCCCCATTCGAGTTGCAGCCAAGCGCTCGATAATGGTCGCTTGCAACATTGTCACCAGTCGGTGACATTTCCCATCCCCTTCGTTACATGCCCCCACCGCGCCCTTGTTTAGACTCCGGTCATCCCACAAAAAATAATAAGGGCCACCCATGACCACGCAACCACTGCCTGCCAGCAGTTGGCTGAACGCGCCTGCCCATCACGCTTGGCTTGCCGCCGAAGGCCAGCGCCTGCTGGCATTCGCCAAGGCGTCTCGACTGCCCGATGGTTTCGGTAACCTTGACGACAAGGGCCAGTTGCCAGCCGATGCCCACGCCGAAACCATGAACACCGCCCGCATGACTCACAGCTTCGCCATGGCTCATGCCTTGGGCTTGCCTGGGTATGCCGAGCTGGTCGCACACGGTGTGGCGGCCCTCAGTGGTCCGCTGCGCGACGCTGAGCACGGAGGCTGGTTCGCCGCCCCCCACGCCCTCGATGGCAATCGTGGCAAGGCTGCTTACCTGCACGCCTTTGTCGCCTTGGCCGCGAGCTCGGCGGTGGTGGCCGGCGCTCCCGGTGCACAAAACCTGTTGAACGACGCCATCCATATCATCGACCAGTTTTTCTGGAGCGAGGAGGAGGGCGTGATGCTCGAGTCGTTCGCCCAAGACTGGAGCGGCATCGAAGCCTATCGCGGCGCCAACAGCAACATGCACGCCACCGAAGCCTTCCTCGCCCTGGCCGATGTCACCGGCGATACACGCTGGCTGGACCGCGCGATGCGGATCGTCGAGCGGGTGATCCACACCCACGCCGCCGCCAACCAGCACATGGTGATCGAGCATTTCGACGCGCACTGGCAACCGCTGCTCGGTTACAACGAAGACAACCCCGCCGACGGCTTCCGGCCCTACGGCATTACCCCCGGCCACGGTTTTGAATGGGCACGGTTGGTGCTGCATTTGGAAGCGGCACGCCTGCAAGCCGGGTTGGCCACGCCGGACTGGTTGGTGAACGACGCCAAGGGCCTGTTCGCCAGCGCCTGCGAATATGCCTGGTCCGTGGATGGCGCCCCCGGCATCGTCTACACCCTGGACTGGACCTACCGACCGGTTGTGCGCGAGCGCTTGCATTGGACCCACGCCGAAGCCAGCGCCGCTGCCCAAGCCTTGCTCAAGCGTACCGGCGAGTTGCACTACGAAACGTGGTACCGGCGCTTCTGGGAGTTTTGCGAGGCCCACTTTATCGACCGTACCCACGGCAGTTGGCACCACGAACTCAGCCCTCATAACACGCCCAGCAGCAACATCTGGGGCGGCAAGCCAGACCTGTACCATGCCTGGCAAGCGGTATTGCTGCCTGTGCTGCCGTTAGCGCCAAGCATGGCCAGTGCAATAGGGGCTGGGCGTTATGTCACCAGTTGGTGACATTTGGGCGTCCCTTTGTTACCTGCGCCTCAAAAATCCATGTTTAAACTCCGTGCAGCGCAAGCTTAAGACTTGCATGCATAACAACAAGAAAAGGTATTCAGATGAACGCGATTAATCGCCTCGCCGTAGCTATTTCCATTGCCTCGTTGTTTCCCCTCAGTGCATTTGCCGCCGACTCGAAAGGGACGGTTGAAGTTGTGCATTGGTGGACCTCGGGCGGTGAAAAAGCGGCTGTAGATGTCCTGAAGGCCCAAGTTGAAAAAGACGGCTTCACCTGGAAAGACGGTGCCGTCGCAGGTGGCGGTGGCGCCACGGCCATGACCGTGCTGAAAAGCCGCGCGGTCGCCGGCAACCCGCCCGCCGTTGCCCAGATCAAAGGCCCCGACATCCAGGAATGGGCGTCCACCGGCCTGCTCGACACCGACGTTCTGAAGTCTGTCGCCAAAGACGAAAAATGGGACTCCCTGCTCGACAAGAAAGTCTCCGACACCGTGAAGTACGACGGTGACTACGTTGCCGTACCGGTCAACATCCACCGCGTGAACTGGCTGTGGATCAACCCGGAAGTCTTCAAGAAAGCCGGCATCACCAAGAACCCAACCACCCTCGAAGAATTCTACGCAGCGGGCGACAAGCTCAAGGCCGCGGGCTTCATTCCGCTCGCCCATGGTGGCCAGCCGTGGCAGGACAGCACCGTTTTCGAAGCCGTCGTCCTGTCGGTGATGGGTGCCGATGGCTACAAGAAAGCCCTGGTCGACCTGGATAACGCCGCACTGACCGGTCCGGAAATGGTCAAGTCGCTGACCGAGCTGAAGAAAGTCGCGACTTACATGGACGTCGACGGTAAAGGCCAGGACTGGAACCTCGAAGCGGGCAAAGTCATCAACGGCAAGGCCGGCATGCAGATCATGGGTGACTGGGCCAAGTCCGAATGGACCGCTGCCAAGAAAGTCGCCGGTAAAGACTACGAGTGCGTAGCGTTCCCGGGCACCGACAAAGCCTTTACCTACAACATCGACTCCCTGGCGGTGTTCAAGCAGAAAGACAAAGGCACTGCGGCGGGTCAGCAGGACATCGCCAAAGTCGTGCTGGGTGAAAACTTCCAGAAAGTGTTCAGCATCAACAAGGGTTCGATCCCTGTGCGTAACGACATGCTGACCAAAATGGATTCGTACGGCTTCGACTCTTGCGCCCAGGCTGCCGCCAAGGACTTCCTGGCAGACGCCAAGACCGGCGGCCTGCAGCCAAGCATGGCGCACAACATGGCTACGACCCTGGCTGTGCAAGGTGCGTTCTTTGACGTCGTGACCAACTTCATCAACGACCCGAAAGCTGACCCAGCCGACACCGCCAAGAAACTCGGCGCTGCGATCAAGTCGGCCAAATAAGCTACAAGCTGCAAGTTAAACGCTGCAACTGGTGTGCTGCCTCTCTTGCCGCTTGTAGCTTGTAACTTGCAGCTGCCTTTATTCTTTTAGTGGATTTTCCCATGAGTTCTGTTGCTGTGTTCAGCAAAGCCTCGCCGTTCGATGCACTGCAGCGCTGGCTACCCAAACTGGTGCTGGCGCCCAGCATGTTCATCGTGTTGGTGGGCTTCTACGGCTACATCCTGTGGACGTTTGTACTGTCGTTTACGACATCTACGTTCCTGCCAAGCTACAAATGGGCGGGTCTTGCGCAATATGAGCGTCTGTTCGACAACGACCGCTGGTGGGTCGCGAGCAAGAACTTGGCCCTGTTTGGCGGGATGTTTATCGGCATCACCCTGGTTATCGGCGTGACACTGGCGATCTTCCTCGACCAGAAAATCCGTCGCGAAGGCTTTATCCGCACCGTTTACCTGTACCCCATGGCGCTCTCGATGATCGTCACCGGTACCGCCTGGAAATGGCTGCTCAACCCGGGCATGGGCCTGGACAAACTTCTGCGTGACTGGGGCTGGGAAGGCTTCCGTCTCGATTGGCTGATCGACCCGGACCGCGTGGTCTACTGCCTGGTGATTGCCGCGGTATGGCAAGCGTCGGGCTTCATCATGGCGATGTTCCTCGCCGGCCTGCGGGGGGTTGATCAATCGATCATCCGCGCCGCGCAGATCGACGGCGCGAGCATGCCGCGCATCTACTGGAGCGTGGTGCTGCCGAGCCTGCGTCCGGTGTTCTTCAGTGCGGTGATGATCCTGGCGCACATTGCGATCAAGAGCTTCGACCTGGTGGCGGCGATGACTGCTGGCGGCCCAGGCTATTCGTCCGACCTGCCTGCGATGTTCATGTACTCGTTCACCTTCAGCCGTGGCCAGATGGGCGTGGGCTCGGCCAGTGCAATCCTGATGCTCGGTGCGATCCTCGCGATCATCGTGCCTTACCTCTACTCCGAGCTGAGGACCAAACGTAATGACTAGTCTCGTCTCCAAATCGCCCATCAGCCTGAGTCGCATCGCGATCTACGCGGTGCTGATCCTTGCCGTGCTGCTGTACCTGGTGCCGCTGGTGGTGATGCTGCTCACCAGCTTCAAGACCCCGGAAGACATCAGCACCGGCAACCTGCTGAGCTGGCCAACCGTGGTCTCCGGCATCGGCTGGGTCAAGGCCTGGGCCACCGTGGATGGCTACTTCTGGAACTCGATCAAGATCACAGTGCCCGCTGTGCTGATCTCCACCGCTATCGGTGCGTTGAACGGCTACGTGCTGTCGTTCTGGCGCTTCCGGGGTTCGCAGTTGTTCTTCGGTCTGTTGTTGTTCGGCTGCTTCCTGCCATTCCAGACCGTGCTGCTGCCGGCTTCCTTCACCCTCGGCAAGATGGGCCTCGCCAGCACCACCACCGGCCTGGTGTTTATCCATGTGGTCTACGGCCTGGCGTTCACCACGCTGTTTTTCCGTAATTACTACGTCAGCATTCCGGATGCGCTGATCAAGGCGGCGCGCCTGGACGGTGCCGGTTTCTTCACCATTTTCCGCCTGATCATCCTGCCGATGTCGACCCCGATCATCATGGTCTGCCTGATCTGGCAGTTCACCCAGATCTGGAACGACTTCCTGTTCGGTGTGGTGTTCTCCAGTGGCGACTCCCAGCCCATCACGGTGGCGCTGAACAACCTGGTCAACACCAGCACTGGGGCCAAGGAATATAACGTGGACATGGCGGCGGCGATGATCGCCGGGCTGCCGACCCTGCTGGTCTATGTGATCGCAGGCAAGTATTTCGTGCGCGGCCTCACGGCCGGCGCGGTCAAGGGGTAATCATGGCTACGCTTGAACTTCGCAATGTAAACAAGACCTATGGCGCCGGCCTGCCCGACACCTTGAAGAATATCGAACTGTCGATCAAGGAAGGCGAATTCCTGATCCTGGTCGGCCCTTCGGGGTGCGGTAAATCCACGCTGATGAACTGCATCGCTGGCCTGGAAACCATCACCGGTGGCGCGATCATGATCGGTGATCAAGACGTGAGCGGCATGAGCCCCAAGGATCGCGACATCGCCATGGTGTTCCAGTCCTACGCGCTGTACCCGACCATGAGCGTGCGCGAGAACATCGAGTTCGGCCTCAAGATCCGCAAGATGCCCCAGGCCGAGATCGACGCTGAAGTGGCGCGCGTGGCCAAGCTGCTGCAGATCGAACACCTGCTTAACCGCAAGCCGGGCCAGCTATCCGGTGGCCAGCAACAGCGTGTGGCCATGGGCCGTGCCCTGGCGCGTCGGCCGAAGATCTACCTGTTCGACGAACCGCTGTCCAACCTCGACGCCAAGCTACGCGTCGAGATGCGCACCGAAATGAAACTGATGCACCAGCGTCTCAAGACCACCACGGTCTACGTGACCCACGACCAGATCGAAGCGATGACCCTGGGCGATAAAGTCGCGGTGATGAAGGACGGCATCATTCAGCAGTTCGGCACGCCAAAAGACATCTACAACAACCCGGCCAACCAGTTCGTGGCGAGCTTTATCGGTTCGCCGCCGATGAACTTCGTGCCCCTGCGCCTGCAGCGCAAGGACGGTCGCCTGGTGGCCGTGCTCGACAGCGGCCAGGCCCGTTGCGAGCTGGCGCTGAACGTGACAGACGCCGGCCTTGAAGACCGCGACGTGATCCTGGGCTTGCGTCCGGAGCAAATCATGTTGGCGGCGGGTGAGGGCGACACGGCGTCGAGTATTCGTGCCGAAGTCCAGGTCACCGAGCCGACCGGCCCGGATACCCTGGTGTTTGTGCAACTCAACGACACCAAGGTCTGCTGCCGACTGTCGCCCGACGTGGCACCCCAGGTGGGCGAGACCCTGACGTTGCAATTCGACCCTTCCAAGGTCTTGCTGTTCGACGCCCAAACGGGCGAGCGATTGGGCACTGCTTCCTCATTGCCTGCACAGGGGCATGCCGACAATGTGGCCCAATTCAAAGGCCGCTGAAGCAGATAACGTGTTGTTTTAGATAAAAAAGTTAACCGCGTTAAATAAAAACAGTTTAATAACAATAAAGACGAGGATGTAGGGATGAAAAAGCAACACAACAACACTCGATTGATCTGCCAAATGTCAGCCGCAGCAGCCCTGGTATTGTCCGCCAATGCGATGGCGGCCGATGCGTTCAGCGCTGATTCGAAGTGGATGACCGGCGATTGGGGCGGTGAACGTACCAAGCTGATCGAGCAAGGTATCGACATCAAGGCTGACTACGTAGGGGAGATGGGCTACAACGCGCATGGCGGTTACAACACCGACAAGACGGGTCGTTACGCCGACCAGTTCGGTTTGGGCGTAGCGCTGGACCTGCAAAAGCTGTGGGGTTGGGATAACACCCAGGCCAAGATCCAGTTCACCAACCGTAATGGCCAGAACATCTCCAACGACCGCATCGGCGACCCACGTGCCGGCACGCTCAGTTCGTCGATGGAAGTCTACGGCCGTGGCCACATGGTGCGTCTGACCCAGTTCTGGATCCAGCACCAGATGTTCGACAACAAGCTGGACGTCAAACTCGGCTACTTCGGTGAAGGCGAAGACTTCAACACCTTCCCGTGCGACTTCCAGAACCTGTCGTTCTGCGGCTCCCAGGTCGGCAACTACGTGAACACCTGGTACAACTGGCCCGTCAGCCAGGCCGCGATCCGCGTGAAGTACAACATCACGCCTGAGCTGTATGCGCAAATCGGTGCCTACAACCAGAACCCATCGCAGCTCGAGCACGGCAACGGCTTCAAGCTCAGCGGCAGCGGCACCAAGGGCACCGTGATTCCTGTGGAATTGGTTTGGTCGCCGAAGGTCAACAACCTGCCGGGCGAATACCGTGTGGGTTACTACAAGAGCGCGGCTGATGCTGCCGACGTACGTGAAGACGTGAACGGCAACGATGCGGCTACCACTGGCGCCGCGTACCGTACCCGCAGCAGCAAGAAAGGCTACTGGTTTGTTGCCCAACAGCAACTCACCACGCATAACGGCGACGCTTCCCGCGGCTTGAATATCGCGGCCAACGCCACCTTCCACGACAAAGAAACCAACCTGGTCGACAACTACCAGTCGTTGATGCTGGTGTACAAAGGCCCATTCGACGCACGTCCAAAAGATGACGTCGGCATTGGCGCTGCTCGCCTGCACGTCAACGATGACGTGAAGAAGAACGCTGAGCTGCTGAACGTCGCCAATGGTGTGAATGATTACGACAATGCGCTGTTCTCGCCCATTCGCGAGACCGAGTACAACTTCGAAATCAACTACGGCTTCCACGTTACCAACTGGCTGACCGTGCGTCCTAACCTGCAATACGTCGTCCAGCCTGGCGGCGTGGATAAAGTCGACAACGCGCTCGTGGCGGGTCTGAAAATTCAGTCTACGTTCTAACGCTGTTGCGATAAGCTCCTCTCTCTGTGCGCATTTTGCGGGTAGCCATGGCTATCCGCTTTTTTTTGGGTCGCATTGTGAAGATATTCAGGACCGTGGCACATGCATGAGCAACCGCTGCAACGTTTTTTCAAATCCCTGCGCGAGCGTCCAGTGTTCGCCTGGGAGCGCTTTCAGATGCGCGATGTATTGGTCATTGATCATCCGCTGTGCCAGGCGGTGTTCAGTCGCCAGGGCGCGCAGCTGTTGCACTTCCAACCCCGTGGCCAGAAACCCTGGTTGTGGTGTGCAGCCAAGTGGCCACAGGTCGGCGCCATCCGTGGTGGCGTACCGGTGTGCTGGCCGTGGTATGGCCGCCACCCGAGCGAAAATGCCTGGCCGTCCCATGGCTGGGCGCGGCTGATCGACTGGAAACTGCTCGACAGCAGCACTGACGACGAGGGTGTGCGCCTGCACTGGCAATTGCAGTTGTGCGACTGGCAGGTGGACTTGCACGCGCACCTGGGGGAGACCCTGGAACTGCGCCTGAGCACCGAGCACCAGGACGAGCTGCCGTGCCAGCTGAGCCATGCTTTGCACGCTTATTGGCGTATCGGTCACGTTGATGAGGTAGCGCTGTCTGGGCTTGATGGCGCGCAAGGTTACGACCAGCTCAATCGCCAGGTTTGCCAGCAGGAAGGTGAGCTAAGGGTAGAGGGCGGGTGCCAGCGGGTGTTTCAGCATGACGGTGAGTTGCAGCTCAAGGACCATGCCTGGCAGCGTGAACTGTGCATTGATACGGGTGACAGCGCCGACACGGTGGTGTGGCATCCCGGCAGCCGGCCACTGTTGGGGGTGAGCTTTAACGAGGCGTCGGGGTTTGTGTGCGTGGAGTCGGCGATGCCCGGGGCCAGTTTGGCGCCGGGGGAGAGGGCGCATTTGAGTTTGCAGGCGCGGGCAGGGTTTTAGCGGTGTGGCTGATGACGCTATCGCGGGCAAGCCCGGCGCCCACATGGGAATGCATTCCAGTGTGGAAGCGGGCTTGACCGCGATCAGGCCGGTAGTGCCACGGCAAATTTCTGTTTAGTTGAACTCATCGCCCACCGGATACCGGCTGTCATTCAAGCTTTCCTTGATCTTGCGCAAATGCGGCTGGAAATCCACGCCACGACGCAAAGTCATGCCGGTCGCCAACACATCCAGCACCGTCAACTGGATGATCCGCGAGGTCATCGGCATGTAGATGTCGGTGTCTTCCGGCAGCGGAATGTTCAAGCTCACCGTACTGGCCTTGGCCAGCGGCGAATTCTCAGCCGTCACGCCCAGCACGGAAGCGCCGTTTTCCCGTGCGATCCTCGCCACTTCCACCAGCTCACGGGTACGCCCGGTGTAGGAAATGATCACGAACAACTCGCCCGTGTGCGCCACCGAGGCGATCATGCGCTGCATCAGCACGTCGGCGTGGGCGGTAACGGCCAGGTTGAAACGGAAGAACTTGTGCAGCGCATCCATGGCCACCGGGGCCGAAGCGCCCAGGCCGAAGAAGTGGATCTGCCGTGCCTGGATCAACAAATCCACGGCTTTGCTGATCAGGGCAGGGTCCAGCGCCTGGCAGGCACTGTCCAGCGAGGCGATGGCGCTGCCGAAGATTTTCTGGGTGTAGGCCTCAGGGTTATCATCGGCCTCCACCGCGTGGCTGACATACGCCGCGCCACTGGCCAGGCTTTGCGCCAGCTGCAATTTCAGTTCAGGGTAACCGCTCACGCCGAACGAACGGCAGAAACGGTTGACCGTCGGTTCACTGACCGAGGCAGCCTGGGCGAGGGCGGCGATAGAGAAGCGGGTCGCCTGCTGCGGGTTGAGCAGGATGACCTCGGCGACTTTTTTCTCTGCCTTGTTCAATTCTTCGAGGCGATTCCGGATCTGTTCCAGAAGATTTCGCACGCGGTCCATTCAGTCTTTCCTTCGGGCGACGATGCAAATAAAAGGTGGCGACCAATCGATGAGTGGTCTTTTGCGGTGGCCTATCCTACTGAGGGTAGCTGAACACCACCACTCGCAATGCGTATTTCGGGAAAATGTTGTGGTTATTACTACATTTTTCCTTGAGTGATGCCTTGAAAAAAGGTATTTGTAGCTTAACTTGATAAAAGAACAAACATCATGCCTTCGATAACCGTAGAACCCTGCACCTTTGCCCTGTTTGGCGCCTTGGGTGATCTGGCGCTGCGCAAGTTATTTCCTGCCCTCTATCAACTCGATGGCGCGGGGCTGCTGCACGACGACACGCGCATCCTGGCCCTGGCCCGTGAAGCCGGTTCCGAGCAACAACACCTGGCCCATATCGAGCAAGCACTGCGCAAATACGTCGGCAAGGAACTGGACGAAGCCATCGCCCAGCGTTTCCTCGCGCGCCTGACTTACGTTCACGTCGACTTCATGAAGGCTGATGATTACGTGGCCCTGGCTGAAATCGCCGGCACAGAGCAGCGTCTGATCGCCTATTTCGCCACGCCTGCAGCAGTCTACGGCGCGATCTGCGAGAACCTGTCCAAGGTCGGCCTGGCGGAAAACACCCGCGTCGTGCTGGAAAAGCCGATCGGTTCGGACCTGGAGTCCTCGCGCAAGGTCAATGACGCCGTTGCGCAGTATTTTCCGGAAAACCGCACCTACCGCATCGACCACTATCTGGGCAAGGAAACCGTCCAGAACCTGATCGCGCTGCGTTTCGCCAACAGTCTGTTCGAAACCCAGTGGAACCAGAATTACATTTCCCACGTGGAAATTACCGTGGCCGAGCAGGTCGGTATCGAGGGTCGTTGGGGCTACTTCGACAAGGCCGGCCAACTGCGCGACATGATCCAGAACCACCTGTTGCAACTGCTCTGCCTGATCGCCATGGACCCGCCGGCCGACCTGTCCGCAGACAGCATCCGCGACGAGAAGGTCAAGGTGCTCAAGGCCCTGGCGCCAATCAGCCCGGACGGGCTAACCACCCAAGTGGTGCGCGGCCAGTACATTGCCGGCTACAGCGCCGGCAAGCCAGTGCCGGGTTACCTGGAAGAAGAGAACTCCAACACCCAGAGCGACACTGAAACCTTCGTCGCCCTGCGCGCCGATATCCGCAACTGGCGTTGGGCCGGCGTGCCGTTCTACCTGCGCACCGGCAAGCGCATGCCGCAGAAGTTGTCGCAGATTGTCATCCACTTCAAGGAACCGTCCCACTACATTTTCGCCCCCGAGCAGCGCTTGCAGATCAGCAACAAGCTGATCATCCGCCTGCAACCGGACGAAGGTATTTCCTTGCGCGTGATGACCAAGGAGCAGGGCCTGGACAAGGGCATGCAACTGCGCAGCGGCCCACTGCAACTGAATTTTTCCGACACCTACCGCAGCGCACGGATTCCCGATGCTTATGAGCGGTTGTTGCTTGAAGTGATGCGCGGCAATCAGAACCTGTTTGTTCGCAAAGATGAAATCGAAGCCGCGTGGAAGTGGTGTGACCAGTTGATCGCCGGGTGGAAAAAATCCGGTGATGCGCCCAAGCCGTACGCGGCGGGTTCCTGGGGGCCGATGAGCTCGATTGCCCTGATCACGCGGGATGGGAGGTCGTGGTATGGCGATATCTGAATTGAAACTGCCTCAGGGTGTCAGCGCCCATGAGTACCGTACGCCGGCCTTGTTGGCGGACGGCCTGGCCAATGACGTGGCCGAACAACTGCGCGCGGCTATCAGTGCCCGTGGCGAAGCGACCCTGGTCGTCTCCGGCGGGCGTAGCCCCGTGGCGTTTTTCCAGAACCTGGCCAAGCAAGGCCTGGACTGGTCCAAGGTCACGGTCACGCTGGCCGATGAGCGTTGGGTGCCGGTTGAGCACGCCGACAGCAATGCCGGCCTGTTGAAGCAACACCTGCTGCAGGGCCCGGCGGCCAAGGCCAGGTTCCTCAGCCTGTACAGCGCCGCAGCTAATCTTGAAGACGCTGCCGAGCAGGCTGATCGCCTGCTGGGCGAGTTGCCAGCCATCGATGTGCTGGTGCTCGGGATGGGCGATGACGGCCACACCGCATCGCTGTTTCCCAACAGCCCGAACCTGATTGAAGCCTTGCAGGCCGACGGTACCCGCCGTTGCTGGCCGATGCTGGCGCCGACCGTGCCACATCAGCGCTTGACCATGAGTCGCGCCCTGCTGGCCACTGCCCATTACACCGTCCTGTCGATTTCCGGCAGTTCGAAGTTGACCACCTTGAGCGCCGCGCTGGCCAGTGACGATGTCTCTGCCATGCCGATTCGCGCGTTTTTGCAACCTACATTAGAGATTTACTGGTGCCCATGAGCCAAGGATCAGCCGCTATGAAAAGCCCTCAACCGACCGTGTCCATGGCGGATAAAGTTGCCCTGATCGACAGCCTCTGCGCGAAGGCGCGGATCCTGCCGGTGATCACCATTGCCCGCGAACAGGACATCCTGCCGCTGGCCGATGCCTTGGCAGCCGGCGGTTTGACCGCATTGGAAGTGACCCTGCGTTCCGAGTTCGGCCTCAAGGCCATTCAGGTATTGCGCGAGCAACGCCCTGAACTGTGCACCGGTGCCGGCACTGTGCTGGATCGCCACATGCTCGAAGCGGCCGAAGTGGCGGGCTCGCAATTCATCGTCACCCCCGGCATTACCCGCGACCTGCTGGAAGCTTCGGTGCACAGCCCGATTCCGCTGCTGCCGGGCATCAGTAATGCGTCGGGCATCATGGAAGGCTATGGCCTGGGCTATCGCCGCTTCAAGCTGTTCCCAGCCGAAGTCAGCGGTGGCGTTGCTGCCATCAAGGCCCTCGGTGGCCCGTTTGGCGAAGTGAAATTCTGCCCGACTGGCGGCGTTAGCCCGGCCAATATCAAAAGCTACATGGCGTTGAAAAACGTGATGTGCGTGGGTGGCAGCTGGATGCTCGATCCTGAGTGGATCAAGAACGGCGACTGGGCTCGTATCCAGGAAGTCACCGCCGAAGCGCTAGCACTGTTGGATTGATCTGATTTATCGAATCGTTGTTGCTGTGCTTAACGGCATTTTTGCGGTGCACTTGGTCGGTGTGCCGCTTTTTTTTGCCTGCATAAAACCTCAAGAACATTGATGTTCAGATGCAGGAGCTGGCAAGCCAGCTCCTGCATTTTTAATCTGCGTTCAGTTGGGTAATTGCTTGGACCAACACATTGATATCTGCCGATGAAGTCAGCAACCCCGGCGTCACCCGGATACAGGTGCCAAATGCTGCGCCGGTGCGGGTAGTGGTAAACAAGTCATAGTCCTTGAGCAGCCTATCCACCATCACCTGCTGATCCCGCCCGACAAACTTGAACGCCGTAATCCCGCAATACAGCCTCGGATCATCCGGGGTCAGCACTTCAATCCCCGGCAACGCCCGCACCTGGCTTACCCACCGATCCCGCAGGTAGTTCACCCGCGCACCCTTGGCCGCCGAGCCACCCAATTCCCGGTGCTCTTCAAACACTAACGGCAAGGTCATCAGCGCTGGAAAGTTCGGCGTGCTGTAGGACGTGCGCGCGCGTACGTCGGTAGCCGGGTAGTGAAACTCGCCCATGTCCGTGTCGATATCGCCCAGGCGCTCCGGGGCGATGTACAGAAAGCCCACTGTCAACGGCGCGCCGATCCATTTGTGCAAGTTGAAGCCGGCAAACTGAATGCCCAATTCGGCGAGGTTGAACTCGATCTGGCCCAGAGCGTGGGCGCCATCCAGGATCACATCGATTTCATGCTCGCGCGCCGCCTGGGCAATCGCTGCAACGGGCATGACCAGCCCGGTGCGGTGGGTAACGTGGGTCAGCGCCATCATTTTGAGGCGTGGGTACTTAACGAACGCTTCGCGATAAGTGTGCACCAAGCTGTCGAAACTGGCCGGGTGCGTGTGGGACAGTTCGATCACCTCCACGCCGCGATAGCCTGCCAGCCAGCGCATGGCGCCTTTCACGGTGTCGTACTCCAGGTCACTGATGAGCACTTGATCGCCCGGTTGCAGGCGGTTGTAGTTGCGGATCAGCGATTGCAGGGCTTCAGTGGCGTTACGGGTAAAGGCCACTGACGCTGGGTCGACATCCATTAGCCCGGCCAACTGCCGACGAATCTCGACGTTTTCGCCTGTTTCGAACGTCTGACGCACATAGAGCGAGTTGCTGCGGTTGATAAACGCAACGTGTTCCAGGTACTGCGTTTGCACCGCTTGGCTCATGTGGCCGAAGTAGCCGTTTTCCAGATTGATCGGGCCGGGTTCCAGGGCATAGCGCTGGGCGATGGCCAGCCAGTGAAGTTCGTTGTCTGCATTGCGTGGCATAGGGCGCTCTTAATGACGAGGGGCGGGTTTACCGTGTTTAGCGCGCAGCGGTTCAAGCAATTCAGACAATCCGTTGCTGTCGATTTCCTGCATCAATGCCAGCAACCCGCCCAATTCGCCGTGAGGGAAGCCTTCACGGGCAAACCAGTTCAGATAGGGGCCTGGCAGGTCGGCGATGATCCGTCCCTTGTATTTGCCGAAGGGCATTTCGCGGGTGATCAGTAGTTCGAGTTTTTCGGGGTTCATGGGCGCTTCGTGAAGGTCAGTCGTAGCAGTGGAAAATACAGGCATTCTGCATGAAGGCCAAATGACAGATCATGCAAAAAACGCAAATACAGAAGGTTCAAGAATTTTTAAGCTATTGATTTATAAGGATAAATATTTTTTAAAGAAGCTGGCACGGACGCTGCAATTCTTATTGCAACCTTCTAACCTGCCAAAGGAATTGAAAAATGACTGACATCAATAAAGAATCCATCTCCGTACTCAACGACCTGATCGAGACCAGCATTGACGGTCAGAAAGGTTTCAAAGAGTGCGCTGAAGACATCAAGCACCCAGAACTCAAAGCACTGTTCGCCAAACGTTCCACTGATTGCGCGACAGCTGCAGCTGAACTGAAAACCGCCGTACGTGCCCTGGGTGGCGATCCGGAAGATTCCGGCAGTGTTTCTGGCGCCCTGCACCGCGGCTGGGTCGATGTTAAATCGATGGTGACTGGTAAAGATGAAGAAGCTGTGCTGAATGAGGCCGAGCGCGGTGAAGACCACGCACTGAAGGCTTATCGTGAAGCGATTGAGAAGATCAACAACCACAACCTGCTGGGTATTCGTGATCTGGTTGAGCGTCAGTACCACGGCGTACAACGCAACCACGACCAGGTAAAAGCCCTGCGTAACCAGGCTCGCGCTCAGTCGTAAGCTTCGCGCTGTAAATGCTGTAAACAATGTGGGAGCGGGCTTGCTCGCGAATGCGGTTTTTCAGTCTCATCTCTATTGACTGAACTATCGCTTTCGCGGGCAAGCCCGCTCCCACATTTGTAGTGCGTGAATCTTAAGATCTGGGTCAGCCGATGCTGATTGGCGGCAGCTCGGTCAAAGTAACAACCTGCTGTTTACGCGGCGCCAAAATCTCCGCCTCACCGTCCACCACCAATTCATCACGCTGGTTGAACACACGGGTGGCAATCCGCACACGAAACTTCGGCAACTTCTCGAGAATTTCCAGGCGCACGGTCAGGGTGTCGCCGATCTTCACTGGCTTCTGGAAGCTCATCTGCTGGCCAATGTAGATCGTGCCCGGCCCAGGCAACTCGCAAGCAACCGCCGCGCTGATCAGGGCGCCGCTGAACATGCCATGGGCGATACGCTCCTTGAACATGGTGGCCTTGGCGTATTCGGCGTCCAGGTGCACCGGGTTGTGGTCACCGGACATGGCGGCGAACAGCTGGATATCGCGCTCTTCCACCCGCTTGCTGTAGCTGGCGGTCTGGCCGACTTCGAGGGCTTCGTACGGGGTGTTGGTTACCTGGGTCATCTAAAGGTGCATCCTGTGGCTAATCGGTAATTTAATTGGCTGATTTTAAAAGGCTAATTTTCACAAAGAGGTTATTCGCAGCGAGTCGGCCTGCGTAATGTCAGGGCCTGGTCGAGCCACGCCAGCACATCCGCTGTAACGTGATCACGGTTGGTTTCATTGAACACTTCATGGCGCGCCTGCGGGTAGATATTCAGGTGCAGGTGCTGGCAGCCGGCTTCACGCAACGCATGGGCCAGGCTTTTGAGACGCTTGCCTTCACTCACCGGATCACATTCGCCGCCCATCACCAGGATCGGCAGGCCCGGATCGATCTGCGCGAGATTGGACGCTTTGCTGATTTGCTGCAAGCCGCCGAGCAGGTCGATCCACAGTTGGTTGGTGCAGCGGAACCCACACAGCGGGTCATTGATGTAATTATCAACTTCGGCCGGGTCACGGCTGAGCCAGTCGAAAGCGGTGCGATTGGGTTTGAACGCCTTGTTGAACGATCCAAACGACAGGAATTCGATCAGCGCACTGCGCCCGCGCAAGCCCTGGCGCAAGCGTTCGGCCCGGGCAATCACCCGTGCGGCGCGATACAGCGCCACCGGCTGGAAATTCGAACCGCTGAGAATCACCCCATGCAGGCTGGCGCTATGGTGCAGCAAGTACGCCTGGGCGATATAACTGCCCATGCTGTGGCCCAGCAGAATGATCGGCAGCCCCGGCTGCTGTTGGCCGATATGCTGGTTGAGGCTGGCGAGGTCGCCCACCACTTTGTTCCAGCCGTCCTTTTCGGCGTAGAGGCCCAAGGAGCCTTCATCGGCAGTACGGCCATGGCCCCGCTGGTCCAGCGCATATAAACCGTAGCCGGCGCCGCACAAGGCTTCAGCCAGGCGTGCATAACGACCGCTGTGCTCGGCCATGCCATGGGACAGCATCACCACGGCCTTGGCGCAGCCGTCGGGCATCCATTGGTTGACGTACAGGCGGCTGCGGTCATTCGCGGTCAGCCAGAAGGTGCTGTGGTTCATGGCGGTTCCTTTGCTCACGTTCTGCTCAAGGTCTGCGTTGCAGTGTATAGCTCATCCCACGGAAGCGTCTGATCAGTGCGGGCACGTGTAGGAAGATTCACGCAATCAATGAAGCGCCGTCCTGTATTTGCCTGTTTGGCCATAGCTGCTAACGTCCCCAAAGCTCCGCTTTTTATCGCTGTACACTTTTGCAGCAGCAGCGGCCGGACACACTCAGGTAAGAGGACAAGAATAATGCAACCTGATTTCTGGAATGACAAACGCGCGGCGGGCGTTCCCAATGACATCGACCTGGGGGCCTACAAGTCGGTGATCGAAGTCTTCGAGCGCTCGTGCAAGACTTTTGCCGACCGTCCGGCATTCAGCAACATGGGCATCACCCTGACCTACGCCGAGCTTGAACGCCAGAGCGCGGCGTTTGCCGGCTACCTGCAACAGCACACCGACCTCAAGCCGGGCGAGCGTATCGCGGTACAAATGCCCAACGTGCTGCATTACCCGATTGCCGTGTTCGGCGCACTGCGCGCCGGGCTGATCGTGGTCAACACCAACCCGCTGTACACCCCGCGCGAGATGCGTCACCAGTTCAAGGACGCTGGCGTGCGGGCGCTGGTCTACCTCAACCTGTTCGGTTCGCGGGTGCAGGAAGTGTGCAGCGACACCGAGATCGACTACCTGATCGAAGCCAAGATGGGCGACTTCATGCCCGCCGCCAAGGGCTGGCTGGTCAATACCTTGGTTGATAAGGTCAAGAAGATGGTCCCAGCCTACAGTCTGCCGCGCGCCGTCTCCTTCAAGCGGGCGTTGCGCATGGGCTCGGGCCTGGGTCTTACCCGTCACCCGATGACCCTGGACGACATCGCCGTGCTGCAATACACCGGCGGCACCACCGGCCTGGCCAAGGGCGCGATGCTCACCCACGGCAACCTGGTGGCCAACATGCAACAGGTGCACGCCTGCATGTCTCAGACCGGCGAGGACGGCCACCCGCTGATCAAGGAAGGGCAGGAGGTGATGATCGCGCCGCTGCCGCTGTACCACATCTATGCATTCACCGCGAATTGCATGTGCATGATGGTCTCCGGCAACCATAACGTGCTGATCACGAACCCACGGGACATCGGCGGCTTTATCAAAGAGCTGAAGAAGTGGCGGTTTACTGGGTTGTTGGGGCTAAACACGCTGTTTGTCGCGTTGATGGACCACCCGGACTTCAAGACCCTGGATTTCTCCCACCTCAAGCTCACCAACTCCGGCGGCACTGCGTTGATCAAGGCCACAGCTGAGCGTTGGGAGCAAATCACCGGTTGTGCGATTGGTGAGGGCTATGGCCTGACAGAAACCTCCCCGGTGGCCAGCACCAACCCGTACGGCAACAAATCCCGGCTGGGCACCGTGGGCATTCCGGTGCCGGCCACGGCGATGAAGGTGATTGATGATCAGGGCGTCGAGCTGCCGTTGGGCGAGCGCGGCGAGCTGTGCATCAAAGGCCCGCAGGTGATGAAGGGCTACTGGCAGCAACCGGCCGCCACCGCCGAGGCCCTGGACGCCGAGGGGTGGCTGAAGACCGGTGACATCGCGGTGATCGATGACGATGGCTTCGTGCGCATCGTCGACCGCAAGAAAGACCTGATCATCGTCTCGGGCTTCAACGTGTACCCCAACGAAATCGAAGACGTGGTAATGGCCCACCCGGCCGTGGCCAACTGCGCGGTGATTGGCGTGCCGGATGAACGCACCGGGGAGGCGGTGAAGCTGTTTGTGGTGGCGCGCGCGGAGGGTGTGAGCCTTGAGGAGTTGAAGGCGTACTGCAAGACCAACTTCACGGGGTACAAAGTGCCTAAGCATATTGTGTTGCGCGAATCGTTGCCGATGACGCCGGTGGGGAAAATTCTGCGGCGTGAGCTGCGCGACATCGCCTGATTTGAAACGGGGTAAAAGATGCGGGAGCGGGCTTGCTCGCGAATGCGCTGGATCAGTCACCAAATGTATCGACTGAACCACTGCATTCGCGAGCAAGCCCGCTCCCACATTCTTATTTGTCGCTCTGTAGCGCGCATTCCAGAGCCGTTTTCTAGCTTATAGAATCTTTGCTCTAAAAATGACCACTGGCTATTCTTGAGTCATGTTTATGACCGTAGGGCCCTCGTTTGGCTCTAGGCGGCCCTTGGCAAAGCTGCTACTCTCGGCGCGCTTTGTGACGTCTCGGCCTGCTTTAAAGCGCCAGATTCACCTAAAAAACACACACCAATAATAATCGCATCAAATGCGATGATGAATTCGCGTCGCTGAGGAGTGGGCTTCCATGAACGAAGACTTTTGGAAGGATAAGTACCCCGCCGGGATTGCTGCAGAAATCAATCCAGACGAGTATCCGAATATTCAGGCGGTACTGAAGCAGTCCTGCCAGCGCTTCGCCAACAAACCGGCTTTCAGCAACCTGGGCAAGACAATCACCTACGGTGAATTGTACGAACTGTCCGGCGCCTTCGCCGCCTACCTGCAACAGCATACCGACTTGAAGCCCGGCGATCGAATCGCCGTGCAACTGCCCAACGTCCTGCAATATCCGGTCGCGGTGTTCGGCGCCATCCGTGCCGGCCTGATCGTGGTCAACACCAACCCGCTGTACACCGCGCGGGAAATGGAACACCAATTCAACGACTCCGGTGCCAAGGCCCTGATCTGCCTGGCCAACATGGCGCACCTGGCGGAAAAGGTCGTGCCCAAGACCGCCGTCAAGCATGTGATCGTCACCGAAGTCGCCGACCTGTTGCCGCCGCTCAAGCGTCTGCTGATCAACAGCGTCATCAAGTACGTTAAGAAAATGGTCCCGGCTTACCACTTGCCACAGGCGATCAAATTCAACGACGTACTCGCCAAGGGCCATGGCCAGGCGGTCAACGAAGTCAGCCCGGCCAGCAGTGATGTGGCCGTGCTGCAATACACCGGCGGTACCACCGGCGTGGCCAAGGGCGCGATGCTCACCCACCGCAACCTGGTCGCCAACATGCTGCAATGCAAGGCGCTGATGGGCTCCAACCTCAACGAAGGCTGCGAGATCCTCATCACGCCGCTGCCGCTTTACCACATCTATGCGTTCACCTTCCATTGCATGGCGATGATGCTGATCGGTAACCACAACATCCTGATCAGCAACCCGCGTGACTTGCCGGCGATGGTCAAGGAACTGTCGAAGTGGAAGTTCAGCGGCTTTGTCGGCCTTAACACCCTGTTCGTGGCGCTGTGCAACAACGAGGCGTTCCGCAAGCTGGACTTCTCTGCGCTGAAAGTCACCTTGTCGGGCGGTATGGCCCTGCAACTGGCGGCAGCCGAGCGTTGGAAGGCCGTGACCGGCTGTGGCATCTGCGAAGGTTACGGCATGACCGAAACCAGCCCGGTGGCGACGGTGAACCCGATCCAGCATATCCAGCTCGGTACCATCGGGATTCCGGTGCCGTCTACTGTGTGTAAAGTCATTTCCGACGACGGCACCGAGCTGGCGCTGGGCGAAACCGGCGAGCTGTGCGTCAAGGGCCCGCAAGTCATGAAGGGTTACTGGCAGCGCCAGGACGCCACCGACGAGATGCTCGACAGCGAAGGTTGGCTGAAGACCGGCGACATCGCGATCATCCAGCCCGACGGCTACATGCGCATTGTCGACCGCAAGAAGGACATGATCCTGGTCTCGGGCTTCAACGTGTACCCCAACGAGCTCGAAGACGTACTGGCGGGCCTGCCGGGCGTGCTGCAGTGCGCAGCCATCGGCGTGCCGGACGAGAAGTCCGGGGAGCACATCAAGCTGTTTATCGTGGTCAAGCCGGGCGCAACCCTGACCAAGGAGCAGGTGATGGAGCATATGCGCGCCAACGTCACCGCCTACAAAGTGCCCAAGGCGGTGGAGTTCCGTGATGCGTTGCCGACCACCAACGTGGGCAAGATCCTGCGGCGTGAATTGCGCGATGAAGAGTTGAAGAAGCTAGGTCTGAAAAAGTAACCCATAAAAAACCCCGCAAATGCGGGGTTTTTATTGGGCTATCGCAGGCAAGCCTGCTCCACATTTTTAATCCGGTGTTTACAGGGCGAACGGGGCGAAGCTCACGCCTGCACCCGCCGGGCGCACGTCCTTCAAGAACGAATCCTTATCCGCACTCAGCTCCAGGGTGATCTCCGGGCTACGCTTGCCCGCATTACGCACCACCAGGCCTTCGACCTTCTCACGCAAAAACACCGTCGGCACCTTCAGGTGCAGCAACTGGTCAGTCTCGGCGTTGTGCATCAACAAGTGAATCCACTCGTACTGGCCCACGGCGATACGGCCCAGCGGCAGGTCGAACCACCAGATGTTGCGTTTCTGGTCCAGTTCGGTGAAGTGGCAGTTGTTGACGCCGAGTACGGCACCGCCCAGTTCAGTGTTTCTGCGGGCGATAGCCTGTGCTTTATTGAGTTTCATAACCTTCCTACGGGATCTGTTATTCAGCGTTGTAGCCTGAATGTGCCGGGCATTCTCGTGGGTTGGCCACAAAACATAAAGCCCAACCTGCGACTGGCGATGAAATGCACAGGCAAAAATAATTGAAACTCTGCCAAATCGCCTCGGGTCAATCTTTACGTGATGACCAAAAACCATCGATTGTTCCAGGAGAAATACCATGAGCAGCACATCGGATAAGGTAAAAGGTGTAACGAACGAAGTGGCCGGCAACGTGAAGCAAGGTGTCGGTAAAGTGACTGGCGACGAAAAACTGCGCGCTGAAGGTGTGGTACAGGAAAAGAAAGGCGAAGTGCAGAAAGCGGTCGGCGATACCAAAGACGCTGTGAAAAAAGCGACCCAGTAATTTCGAATCGCGGGCTGGTTTTACGCAGCCCGACGGCCATCCACGGATGGCCGTTTTTGTATCCCTCGTTGCAACTAAACTTTCGAAATTGTTTCAAAGTCGCCAAATGGGCTACTTTGATGTAGAAAACGGCCCCTGAGTCGCCCACGAACTCAACCTTTTGCGGCGAAAGGAGACGCTATGCTTTTTCCGGTATTACAAGGCCTCAAACTGCACAAAGTGCTGGTGCGCACCGTCACGGAATTCGTCGATGACGAGATGCCCACCTACGCCTCGGCGCTGGCCTACCAGATGCTGTTCTCGCTGTTTCCCTTTCTGCTGTTCCTGATCGCGCTGATCGGTTTCCTGCACCTGCCGGATTTCTTCTCCTGGCTGCGCCTGCAGTCGGAGCTGGTGTTGCCGCCCCAGGCGCTGGAGCAGGTCAACCCGGTCATCGACCAGTTGCAGCAATCCAAGGGTGGCCTGCTGTCCGTGGGTATCGTGATCGCGCTGTGGACGGCTTCGGCCGGCGTGCGCCTGATGATGAGTGCGATGAACGCCGCCTACGACGTGGTTGAAGGCCGGCCGATCTGGAAGCGTTTCCCGCTGTCGATTCTCTATACCATCGGTATTGCCGGCATGCTGTTGGCCGCCGCCGCGCTGATGGTGCTTGGCCCGCAGGTGATGGAGTGGATCGCCGCGCAGATCGGCATGCAGGAATTCGTGGTCACCCTGTGGACCATCCTGCGCTGGCCGCTGATCGTGATCCTGCTGATGTTCTCCGTGGCCCTCATGTACTACGTGATGCCCGACGTCGAGCAGGAATTCCGTTTTATCACGCCAGGCTCGGTGCTGGCGGTGGTGGTGTGGATCGTCGCGTCCCTGGGGTTTGGCTATTACGTCAAAACCTTTGCCGACTACAACGCCATGTATGGCAGTATCGGCGCAATTATCGTGCTGCTCCTGTACTTCTATATTTCCGCCGCGGTGCTGCTGCTGGGTGCGGAGATGAATGCAGTGATCGAACACATGTCCGCCGAAGGTAAGGAACCGGGTGAAAAAGAGTTTGATGCGCCGGCTCATACCACTGAAAAACAGCACGTCTCAGGCCTCGGCCGGGACCATTCCAAGCCCACCCCTGACGAAGTCTGATCGATGATCCGTGAAATCCTGAAAATGGGCGACGAGCGCCTGCTGCGTATCGCGCCGCCGGTTCCGCCGGAAATGTTCGACAGCCCCGAGCTGTGGCAATTGATCGATGACATGTTCCAGACCATGGAACATGTGGGCGGCGTCGGCCTGGCCGCACCGCAGATTGGTGTCGACCTGCAATTGGTGATCTTTGGTTTCGAGTCCAGCGAACGCTACCCGGACGCGCCGCCGGTGCCGCAGACCATCCTGATCAACCCGCTGATCACACCACTGAGCCCAGTGCTGGAGGAGGGCTACGAAGGTTGCCTGTCTGTGCCGGGCCTGCGTGGCGCGGTGAGCCGTTACCAGCAGATTCGCTACGAGGGCTTCGATCCGAAGGGTGAGCCTATCGTGCGTTTTGCCGATGGTTTTCATGCGCGGGTGGTGCAGCATGAGTGCGATCACTTGATCGGCCGGTTGTACCCGTCACGAGTTACGGATTTCAGTAAGTTCGGGTTTATTGACGTGATGTTCCCGGAGCTCGAGCCCACTGCTGACGAATAGCTTTCAGATCCAATGAGGTCCAAATGTGGGAGCGAGCAAGCCCGCTTCCACATTGAGCCCGCGTTCTGCTCAGGTTATTTAGCAGGCTTTACGAACCGCAACGTCCTCCCATCCTTTTTCTTCAGGTTTTCTTCGGATGTGTGCGCGTAAGCACTGCTGCTTGCGGCCTGCACGGCGGCGATGGATGCCGATAGCCGTCGAGGGCCCTTTGGCCGGGTCGCGCCAACTGCCGGCGAGCACGCTCTGGTATTGCTTGGCGCTGATCGGTGCCTCGGCCGCCTGGCTCAAGACCGGGGCGAGCAGGGCGGTGAGGGAGAGAACTGCAAGCGTCGTGTTCATGATCATCCTGTAAGCGCCACTGTGCCGCCGAGGCTAGCATGGCGCTCGCAGGCGCTGATCACACATTATCCGGGGTCGACGTCACCAAACGATCCAAGCCCATCGCGATCATGGGTTTGTTGCGTTTGTAGCGCACCAACCGCTCGCTAAGCGATTGCGGCAGCAGCGTGTCCTGTGTGAATCCCATGCGCTGGTATAGCCCTTCCAGATCCGGATGACACAACAACCAAACGGTTCCCTCGCAAGCAGCCACCGCCGTAAGAATCAATCGCGCCGCCAACCCCTGGCCGCGATACGCGGGTGCCACACACACACCGCTCAACCACTGCCCACCCACCACCGGCGTGAGGCACAGCCCCGCGACGATCTCACCCTCCCGGGCCACCCACAAACGCCCGCCCTTGAGCGCCTTCATCGGCGAATTATGGCTGCGGTAAAACTTGTTCAGCAGCGGCCACAACGGCTCTGCCAGCGGTTCGATGTGTAATTCGGGCATGGTGTTCAGGCAGCGTTATCAAGGGCTGGGGATTATAAGCGCCTTCTACGTCGCAATAGGTGGTATACCCAGTGCTACATCCCCTGTTCAGTGGAGCACGCATCATGGCCAAAGGTATGGATTCAAAGAAAGCCGCGAAGAAAAAACCGGCAAAGACCGCCGATGAAAAACGCGCTGACAAGAAAGCCAAGAAAACCGAGACAGGTCTGTTCGGTCACTGAGACCCGTTTTTGAATGAACTCAGCTTTCGGGGGATTCGGCGGCCAGCGAGGCAATCACTGCTGGCCGCTCACCCACCCGCTGCTGAAATGCCGCCAGCGCCGGCCACTCGCTCAGATCAATCGCGTGAAAGGCCGCCCAGCGCAGCACCACGAACAGGTACGCATCCGCTACTGAGAACTGCGAACCCAGCAAGTAATCCTGGCGTTCCAGCGTCTGCACCAGCACCGCAAAACGCTTGAACAGCGTCGCCTGGAACATGGCCCGCACCTCGCCCTGAATCGCATCATTGAAGAACACCGCCGACCCACCATGCACTTCGGTGGCGATAAAATTCAGCCATTCCTGCAAACGCACACGCTCCCAGCGGCCATTGGCCGGCGCTAGATTTGCTGTGGGTTTCAGGTCAGCCAGATACTGCAGGATCGCGCTGGCTTCGGTCAGCACCTGGCCGTTGTCCAGTTTCAGCGCTGCAACGTAGCCCTTGGGGTTGATCTGCAGGAAGTCTTCGCCGTCGGCGGTGGTCTTGGCCTGGTTATCGACCCGCACCAGGTCGAACGGCAACGCCAGTTCGCGCAGCACGATATGCGGTGCGAGGGAGCAGGCGTGGGGGAAGAAATACAGTTTCATCTTGAACAGCTCCGTTGAATTTGCGCCAGTCTCGCGGGCATGGCACCGTGCGTAAAATTAAACCTTCAGACTCCTGCCATAAGGACAGCGAATGCCATGATGAACCTGATGCACTGGCGCCTGCTGGTGGCCGTGGCCGATCACGGCAGCATCACTGCCGCCGCCGAGCGCGTCGGTATGACTCAATCCGCCGCCAGCCAGGCCATGGCCGGCATGGAGGCGACCCTGGGCGCGCAGCTGTTTACCCGTGCACCACGCAAGACCTCGCCCACCGCACTGGGCTTGAGTGTGATCGAACAGGCGCGGGTGATGCTCAAAGCCTTGCAGACCATTCGCAGCACCGTGGATGAAGCCCGCCCAATGCTGCGTGGGACGATTCGCATCGCCAGTTTTCCCATGGTGCTGGCCAGGTTCCTGACGCCGTTGTTGCAGCGCTTTGCCCAGCTTTATCCGGGGATCGAGGTGACCACCCTGGATGTCACCGACAACGAAGTGCTCACCTTGCTCGACGCGGAGTTGATCGACTTGGGTGTAGTGCTCAACCCCAAGCCCGAGCGCAATGCCACGGTATTGGGCCGGGACTTCTGGATGGTCGTACTACCGGTGGCCCATGCGCTGGCGCAACGTCCGGCCGATGCCAGTGTGTCGCTTGAGGAATTACTTGAGCAGCCGTTCGTGCTTGCCACCGGTGGGTGTACCGCGAATGCGCGCAGCCTGGGCGCCGCAGCGGGGCTGACGCTGCGCGATATCCGCGTGGAAGTGCGCGAATGGAACAGCGCGTTCAGCCTGGTGCGCGAGGGCGTGGGCGTTACGCTGGTGCCGGAAATGGCTCTGCCGGCCCAGCGCAAAGGCTTGCGCGTGATGCCGCTGACGGTGCCGCTGCACCGTGAGTTTGCCTTGGTCGGCTCGCCCACCCGTGACCCTTCAGCCGCTGCCCGCGCTTTATTAGAAATGCTGGCTGATTAGTGGCCTTGCATAGTGCCTAGCCCTGTCTATGCTCACCCATAACCGTTGATGACGCTTGGCAGATAAAGCGATTTGGATGGTTATTCCCCATGAAGGTGTACCAGCACTACCCAACATATGAATGGAACGCGCCTTCCGTGCGCCGGGAATCCAGGGTGATCTGACCATGTTCAACCGCCATCACAAATCCGACCTGCTTGAAATCCAACGCTTTTCCTGCGCACTTACCGAAACCAACGCCAAACTCGCGGCCATCAGCCGCTCCATGGCCATGATCGAGTTCGACGCCAGTGGCGTGATCCTCGACGCCAACGACAACTTCTGCAAAACCATGGGCTACAGCGCCGAGGAGATTCGCGGCAAGCATCACCGCCTCTTTTGCGACGACGCCTACACCCACACCTACGGTTACGCCAAGCTATGGCGCGACTTGGCGCGGGGCGAGGCGCTGAGTGGCACCTTCATGCGCTTGAACAAGCACGGCCAGGAGGTGTGGCTGGAAGCCAGCTACATGCCGGTGCTGGACAAGGACAATCAGGTGCAGAGCGTGATCAAAGTCGCGTCGGATATTTCTGCGCGGGTTCACCACGAACATGAAAACCAGAGCCTGATCGACGCCATAGGCCGTTCCATGGCAGTCATCGAGTTCACGCCTCAGGGCCAGATTCTCAATGCCAACGAAAACTTCCTGAAGACCGTGCAGTATTCCCTGGATGAAATCGTCGGCCAGCACCACAGCATGTTCTGCCACCGCAACGAAGTGGAGTCGCCGGCCTACACTGCATTCTGGGCTTCCCTCAATCGCGGTGAATACCATTCACACCGCTTCGAGCGCAAAAACAAATACGGCAAGACCCTGTTCCTGGAAGCCTCCTACAACCCGATCTTCGACCCCAATGGCCGCTTGTACAAAGTGGTGAAGTTCGCGAGCGACATTACCGACCAGGTCACCACCCTGCGCACCGCTGCCGACTCGGCCCACGCCACCTCGGTGCAAAACGATGCCTGCGCGCGCAAGGGCTCGGAGGTGGTGCAGCAAACCGTGCAGATCATCGAACAGATTTCCCACGACTTGAACCAGGCCGCCGAGAGCATTGATGCGGTCAACAAGCAGTCGGACATCATCGGCGCCATCGTCCAGACCATCAGCGGCATTGCCGAGCAAACCAATATGCTCGCGCTGAACGCTGCAATTGAAGCAGCGCGGGCCGGTGAGCAAGGGCGCGGCTTTGCAGTGGTGGCCGACGAAGTGCGCAGCCTCGCGGCGCGCACCAGCCAAGCGACGGTGGAGATAGTGGGTGTGGTGCGCAAGAACCACGACCTGTCGCTGAGCGCGGTGTCGAGCATGCAATCGAGCTTGAGCCGCACGGGGCTCGGGGTGGAGCTGGCAAATGAAGCGGGGCAGGTGATCCTGGAGATTCAGGAAGGGTCACGGCATGTGGTGGATGCGATCGGGCTGTTCAACTCGACCCTAAAACTTCAGTAACACTGAGCAGGCTTGTAGTAATGAGCGGGCTGTGCGACGACTCGACAAGCCCGCTCATTACAGGTCGAACAAGATTAGATCGCGGCCAAGGTTTCTTTCACGGTTTGCGCCTGAGGCTCAACCGTCTTCGCCGCTACCTGCTGCTCTTGTTGCTGCTTCAAACGGTCAGCCACTTGCTTTGAAATAGCGTCCTGCTTTTCCTGCGACAAGTTCTGCACATCCGCCTCGGTCAAACCCTGTTCCTTGAGCAATTGCTCACGGATACGCTCGGCCGGCGTCTTGCTCATGTAGTCGGTAAAATCCGCCCGCGCGCCGGAGGTAGCGCTGGTCGCCGGCACATCGGAGGCCGAAGCGGAGGCCTGCAGTTGCACGCGGGTCTTGGCGAAGGCTTCGTCGATACGGTCGGTAGCCTTGTCCAGTTCCTTTTGCGCGGCCGGCATGGTCACGCTTTGCTGCGTCGCCTGCAGGGCACCGCTGTACAGCGCGCTGGCAGCGGCGTTGGCAGGGTCCATATCAGGCCGTTTGATCTGTTGAACGGTCGACATGGCTTGTGTGTTGTTGTTAACCAGCATGATCGGTCACCTGTGGAGTGTTCGGTGCCACAGCTGGAGCAAATAGCGTGCCGGGTGCGAAGCGCCCGGTTTTATTGGGGATGATGTCGCCGCCGCGGCAAGTAGTGTCCCACAGGCGGCCAACCGTTGCCGTCAATGGGCGATATTTTCCAATGCCAAGTTACGCGTACGCGGCCCGAACCAACTGATGGTGATCATCACGATCAACATGCTGCTGGCAATAAACGCCAACACCCCAGGCGTGCCCAGGTGTTCAAGGATAAAACCGATCAACAGGCTGCTGAACACCGTGGACAAACGGCTGAACGAATAATAGAACCCCACCGCCCGCGCGCGGATGTTGGTGGGGAACAGCTCGCTCTGGTACGAGTGATAGCTGAAGCTCAGCCAGGCATTGCAGAACGTGATCATCACCCCGCAGATCACCAGCCCCACCGCCGTGGTTTGCAGCGCGAACAGGCTGCCGAAGATCACCGCGCCCATGGCTGAGCCGACGATCTGCCATTTGTTTTCAAAGCGGTTGGCCACTTTCACAAACAGCAACGGCCCCAGCGGGTAGGCGAGTGTGATGATAAAGGCGTAGAGCAAGCTGTGGGTCACGCTGACGCCCTGGCCCGAAAGCAGCGCCGGCAACCAATTGCCAAAGCCGAAAAAGCCGATGGCCTGAAACACATGAAACACAATCAGCATCAACGCGCGGCGACGGTACGGCGGTTGCCAGATGTCGGCAAAACGGCCACTGCCCTGCACGCTGACGGCCTGCGGCTCGGGTTCGTCCAGCGGTTTGCCGTGATCTTTCTGACAGCGCGCCTCCAGGTTATCCAGGATCGCACCGGCTTCTTCGAAGCGGCCCTTTTGCGCAAGCCAACGCGGTGACTCCGGCAGGCGTTTGCGCAGTTGCCAGATAAACAACGCAAACACCGCGCTCGACAGTACCACCCAGCGCCAGCCGGACACGCCGAACGGCGCTTGCGGCACCAGCCACCACGACATCAATGCCACGGCCGGCACTGACAGAAATTGGATAAAGAATGCGAAGGCAAACGCCGAGCTGCGCATGCGCTTGGGCACCAGTTCCGAGAGGTAGGCGTCGATGGTCACCAGCTCAATGCCCAGGCCAATCCCCACCAGAAAACGCATGCAGATGATGCCCACGGCGGAGGTCTGGATACCCATCAACACGGTGGCGACGGTGTACCAGATCAACGCAAAGGTGAAGATCGCCCGCCGACCATAGCGGTCGGCGATGGGGCTGAGCAGGCTGGCGCCGAGGAACAGGCCAAGGAAGGTTACCGAGGCGAACGCGGCTTGGTCGGAGAAGCCGAATACGCCCGCGCTGCCGGTATGGAAAATCCCGTCGCTGATCAAGCCGGGGCTGATATAGGCGGTCTGGAACAGGTCATACAGCTCGAAAAAGCCGCCAATCGACAGCAGTGCCACCAGGCGCGAGACCGTCGCAACGGCGGGCAGGCGGTCGATGCGCGCGCTGATATGGGCTGCACGGAGGGGGTCGATGCCGTCGGCGGCAGAGGCGGTGAGTGTGGACATGGGAGGAGATTCCAGGGGCAGTGACCTGGAATCTTAGCGGGCTAACGGAAATCGGTGCTTGTGAAGTTGTGCATGTTTGGCTGCACATTCACCGATTTATTGCGCCAAAACTTCATATTTCAAGGTTTTATGGCGCAGAGCCTCCGTAGGCTATGGGTATTTCGAACGTCTGGAAGGCGTCGTCCACCGGTTGGTAACCCAGCACGCGTGTGGTTTCGCTCAGGTCCAAGCGCTTGAAGCGGTTATTGGATATGCCATGGGCGATCAGGTGCTTCACGCCTTCAGCCTCCACCGAACGCTGCAGCAACTGCACCGCATCACGCGGGCTGAGCCAGGCGCTGAGGTCGCGGGCGTTGTTCAGGTCGTGGGTTTCGGGGAATTCAAAGGCGCCGATGCGCAGGGCGATCGTCGAAAGTGGCGTTTTGGCTGCGTAGTAACCACACAGCGCTTCGCCATAGCATTTGCTCACGCCATACAGGTTGGCGGGCATGACCTGCATGCCAGGCGTGATCTGGCGGTCTACCGGGTAGCCTTCGATGGTCTGGGCGCTGCTGGCGAACACCAGGCGTTTTACCCCGGCGGCCACGGCGGCTTCGAACAGGTAGGTGGTGGCGAGGATATTGTTGGGCAGCAATTCGTCGAATGAGGCGCTGGCGTGCGGAATACCTGACAGGTGCACGATAACCTCGATGCCGTCGAGCAGGGCGACCAGGCTGGATGGGTCGCTGAGGTCGGCGTGCACAAAACGGTGCTCGGCCAGGTCGAAATTCGGCGCGATACGGTCCGTGAGGGTGAAACGGTAGCGGTCTTTCGAGGCTTCGAAAAACGTCTTGCCGATTCTGCCGCAGGCGCCAGTGAGCAGTACGTTGAGGCCTTTCACGGTGGAGTCCTTCTTTTAGTTATGGCCGTCAAGGGCGAAAGCCTGGAACCCTTGGTGCTGGCCCAGTCGCTGATAGTACGCGGCAATGGCCGGGTAGGGCGGGCGCTCCATAGGCGTCATCTGCCAGCGGTGCACCGACAGCCCGATCAGGATGTCGGCGAGGGTGAATTCATCACCGGCCACGTAAGCGTTTGTGCGAACGAGCTGTTGTTCCAGAATGCCCATCTTGTCGTTCCAGACCTGCACAGCAGCGGCGATCTGCGCGGCGTCCAGACCATCCGGGTTGTTGCGCACCAAGGCCGTGAACGCATCGCCCCAGGCGCGGTTGAGTTCGATGGCTTGCCAGTCTATCCATTGCTCGATCCGGGCCCGCGGCGCAGGTTCGGCGGGCAGCAGGTCATGCCGTTGGTAGAGGTTCACGAGGTAGCGGCAGATGGTGTTGGACTCCCACAGCACGCCGTGGTCGTCGATCAGCACGGGGATTTGGGCGTTGGGGTTCAAGGCGAGGAATTCAGCGGACTGGGTGGGCTTGAAGCCGATGCCCCAGTCTTCGCGCTGGTAGTCGATGCCCAGTTCCTGGCAGGTCCATAGCACTTTGCGCACGTTGATGGAGGACGTGCGGCCGAGGATTTTCAGTGAGTGTCCCATGGTGCTTCCCTTGCGATGGAGAGCAGCCAATCTAGCAGGGGCAGGAAGCTACGGCGATATTTCAACGCGGGCACGGTAAAAAATGTGGGAGCTGGCAAGCCAGCTCCCACATTGGAGGGTGTGCTGCATTACAGGTCAGGTACTCTCCCGCACCTGCAATTCAAACCCCATATCCACCACCGGCTTGGCGATCTTGTTACCCGCCATGATCGTCAGCAAATGCTCCGCCGAACGCCGGCCAATCGCTTCACGCGGCGTGCTGATGCTGCTCAGGCGCGGCACCATATAGGACGAGGCGGGCAGGTCGTTGAAACCCAGCACCGCGACGCGCTCCGGCACCTTGATGCCATGGCGCATGGCTTCCAGCAGCGCGCCTTGGGCCAGGTCGTCGTTGCCAAAGAAGATCGCATCCACATCCGGATGGGCGGCCAACAGCTGCAAAAACAGCTCGCCACCCAAGCCGACCGAAGAGGGCCGCGGTGTCAGCAATTCCAGCGCCGGGTCATACAGGCCGGCCTGTTGCAGCGCCCCGCGGAAACCTTCGCCACGCAGCAAGGTGCGTTGGTCCAGTTGCGCGCCGATATACGCCAATCGTTTGTACCCACGGGACAGCAAATGCGCTGCCGCCGTTTCACCCGCCGCCAGCTGCGAGAAACCCACGCAGTTCACGCCGGCATTCGGGTCCAGGTCCATCATGTACACGCAGGGCACGTTGCTGGCCTCGACCATCCGTCGGGCGCTTTCGGTGCGATCGAACCCGGTGAGTAGCAATCCACGTGGCTGGTAGGCCATGTAGTTGCGCAGCAGGTTTTCTTCTTCATCACGCGAATAGTGGAAGTTACCGATCAACACTTCAAAGCCCTTGGGCCGCAGCACTTGGTGAATGGCTTCAAGGGTTTCGATGAACAGCAGGTTGGACAGCGACGGCACCAACACCACCACCGAATGGCTCTGCGCCGAGGCCAGGGCACGGGCGGCGGGGTTGACCACGTAGTTGAGTTCGGCGGCGGCCTGCTGCACTTTTTCCACCAGCTCGGTGGCGACGGTGCTGATGCCACGCAGGGCGCGCGACGCGGTAATCGGGCTGACGCCGGCCAGGCGGGCGACCTCGTTAAGGGTCGGGCGACCCGTGGTGCGCAATTTTTTATCGTTCTTAGAGGTCATCAGGCGGCTTGCCAAACAAAAATCGAGGCACTAAGGTAGCGCTGTCTCCAAACGGCTGCAAATGCTTGAACGTTGGGTTGCCTGATCCCGTTCGAATGATTGGAGCGGATGCACGCGTCACTCCATAAAAAAAGACAAGACGGCGCGGGAAAAGCCTGTTTTTGCACTAGCCTTACAGCGTGCAAAGGTAGCGCTATCTGCGTCCTGAGGTGTTTCATGAGTCAACCTGTTACCGCCCTGGTTATCATGGGTGTTGCCGGCTGTGGCAAGACCAGCGTCAGCGAGGCCCTGTGCCGGCTGAACGGCGCCACCGCCATTGAAGGCGACAGCTTTCACCCCGCCGCGAATATCGAAAAGATGAGCGCCGGCCACCCCCTCGACGACGACGACCGCGCCGGCTGGCTCGACATCCTGTGCGAGGAACTGCGCCGTTCGCTCAAGGCCGGCGAACACCCGGTGCTCACCTGCTCCTCACTCAAGAAAAAATACCGCGACCACCTGCGCGAAGCCGCGCCGGGCCTGGGGTTTGTCTTTTTGGAGCTGACCCGCGAAGTGGCCGCCGACCGCGTGTCCCATCGCCCCGGCCATTTCATGCCGGCCAGCCTGATCGACAGCCAGTTCGCTACCCTCGAATCGCCGATAGGCGAACCGCTGACCCTGGCCCTCAACGCCAGCGAAGACAGCATCGAGGAACTGGCCGAGCAGACCAACACCTGGTGGCTGCAACACGGCTTTGAACCAACCCGATAATTTTTTGCCGGAAAGATAGCGCTATCCCCGGCGAAAGATTCAACACCCGCTTTAATAACAACAACAAACAGGAGAGACCCCCCATGTTTGGCATGTCCCACGAGTCCTACCTGCTGCTAGACGCAGTGGTCACTATCATCGGGTTGATCGTTCTGATCACCAAGTTCAAGGTGCACCCGTTCATTGCACTGATCATCGCGGCCGGCTTCCTCGGCCTGACCTCGGGCATGCCCGTGGACAAGATCATCAAGGCGTTCCAGGACGGTTTCGGCGGGGTGCTCGGCTTTGTCGGCATCATCCTCGCGCTGGGCACCATGCTCGGCAAGATGATGGCCGAATCCGGCGGCGCCGATCAGATCGCCCAGACCCTGATCCGCGCCTTTGGCAAGGACAAGGTCCAGTGGGCGATGATGTTTGCCGCGTTCCTGGTGGGTATCCCGCTGTTCTTCGAGATCGGTTTTGTCTTGCTGATCCCGCTGGTATTCATCGTCGCGCGACGCACCGGCGTGTCGCTGATCAAGATCGGCATCCCGCTGCTGGCCGGCCTGTCGGCCGTACACGGCCTGGTGCCACCGCACCCGGGCCCGCTGCTGGCCATCGGCGTGTTTGGCGCGGACATCGGCAAGACCATCCTGTACGGCCTGATCGTCGCACTGCCGACTGCCATCATCGCCGGCCCGATCTTCGGTACGTTTATCGCCAAGTACATCCCGGGCAACCCGTCCCAGGAACTGGTCGACCAACTGGCCCGCGATACCGATAACAAGTCGTTGCCGAGCTTTGGCATCACCCTGGTCACCGTGCTGCTGCCGGTGTTCCTGATGCTGCTCAAAACCTTTGCCGACATCGCGTTTGCCGAAGGCAGCGTGGTGCGCAACTGGATGGACATGATCGGTCACCCGATCACTGCGCTGCTGCTGGCGTTGCTGCTGTCGCTGTATACCTTCGGCCATCGCCAGGGCATTCACTCCAAGCAAATCCTCAAGCTGCTCGACGCCAGCCTTGCGCCGACCGCCGCGATCATTCTGATCATCGGTGCCGGTGGTGGCTTCAAGCAGATGCTGGTGACCAGCGGTGTGGGCGACGTGATCGGCCATATGGCGGTGAACGCGCAGATCAACCCGATCCTGCTGGCGTGGCTGGTGGCGGCGGTGATTCGCGTCGCGACGGGCTCGGCCACCGTGGCGACCATTACTGGCGCGGGCATTGTGGTGCCAGTGGTAGGCATGATTCCAGGGGTTAACCGTGAGCTGCTGGTGTTGGCGACAGGGGCGGGTTCGTTGATCCTGTCTCACGTCAACGATGCGGGGTTCTGGCTGGTGAAGCAGTACTTCAACATGACCGTGGCTGAGACGTTCAAGACGTGGACGGCGATGGAGACGATTCTGTCGATCGTGGCGTTGATCTTTATCATGCTGTTGTCGTTGGTGGTGTGACGTACACACCCTGAAGCTTGGGTGAAAACCCGATGCAAATGTGGGAGCGGGCTTGCTCGCGAATGCGGTGGATCAGTCGCCAACTCCATTGACTGACATTGCGCTTTCGCGAGCAAGCCCGCTTGTACACAGTTTTAATCACATCCCAACAGGTGAGTCGGGTCAGGCCTTGGTGACCAGGCCATCCGCCCGGAACATCCCGCGAATCCCCCGCACTGCCTGGCGAATCCGGTCCTGGTTCTCGATCAGCGCAAAGCGCACATGATCATCGCCATACTCGCCAAACCCAATCCCCGGCGACACACACACCTTGGCTTCCAGCAGCAGTTTCTTGGCAAACTCCAGCGAGCCCATGGCAGCATACGCTTCGGGGATTTTCGCCCAGACGTACATCGACGCCTTTGGATTCTCGACCATCCAGCCCAGCTCATGCAGGCCCTTGACCAGCACGTTACGCCGCTGGCGATACTGCTCGGCAATGTCCTTCACGCACTGCTGATCGCCTTCCAGCGCCGCAATCGCCGCCACTTGCAGCGGAGTGAAAGTGCCGTAGTCGTGATAACTCTTGATCCGCGCCAGGGCGTTGACCAGTTCCGGGTTACCCACCATGAAACCGATGCGCCAGCCGGCCATGTTGTAGCTCTTGGACAGGGTGAAAAACTCCACCGCAATGTCCTTGGCGCCCGGCACCTGCATGATCGACGGGGCTTTCCAGCCGTCGTAGACGATGTCGGCGTAGGCCAGGTCGTGCACCACCAGCACGTCGTACTGCTTGGCCAGCGCAATCACACGCTCGAAGAAATCCAACTCCACGCACTGCGCAGTGGGGTTGGACGGGAAGCCCAGGATCATCATCTTCGGTTTGGGGATCGAACCGCGAATCGCCCGTTCCAGTTCAGCGAAGAAGTCCACGCCAGGAATCAGCGGCACCGAGCGGACCTGGGCGCCGGCAATCACGGCACCGTAGATGTGGATCGGGTAGCTCGGGTTCGGCACCAAAACAGTGTCGCCCTGGTCCAGGGTGGCCAGCATCAAGTGCGCCAGGCCTTCCTTGGAACCGATGGTCACGATGGCCTCGGTTTCCGGGTTGATGTCCACTTCATAGCGGTCTTTGTACCAGCGCGAAATCGCCCGGCGCAGGCGCGGAATGCCTTTGGAGGTGGAGTAGCCGTGGGTGTCTTCACGCTGGGCGACGGTGACCATTTTCTCCACGATATGCGGTGGGGTCGGGCCGTCAGGGTTACCCATGCTCAAGTCGATGATGTCTTCGCCGCGCCGACGCGCAGCCATCTTCAGCTCGGCAGTGATATTGAACACGTAAGGGGGGAGTCGATCTATGCGCGCAAAGCGGCGCGGCAAACCTTGGTCAGCCATTGTTGCCTCGAGAGTACGTAAGCGCCCGGAACCGTCCGAGCGACGTCGGCCACTGCGGTGGCCTGCGGGGCAGACAATACGGTCGGTGATGGCCAGTTGTCCAGATGCGTAGGAAAATTTTCTGCATGGAGTCCAATACGGATATGCCCCTATACTCGATACGGGTTTGTTCCCTCATAAGAAGGAGACTGTTCGTATGGATCAGCAGACAAAACAACCGTTAGAACCGCGCATGGAAGCGGGCAAGGCTCTGGTGATTGCCGGTGTACAAGGGCGTTATTCAAAAGCCACCGTGGGTGATATCCCCAAACTGTGGGAGTTGTTTGATACCTGCATCAAGGACATCAAGCAGCGCGTTGGCGGGGTGACGTATGGCGTTTGCCATAACCCCCATCACGGCGAATTCGATTACATGGCCGGTGTTGAAGTCCCGAGTAAAGCCGAAGTGCCGGGCAATTTCGAGTCTATCGAAATTCCGCCGCTCAACTATGCCGTGTTCCCGCATTACGGGCCGGTGCAGGCGCTTGAGCAAACCTACGAGCGCATCATGTTCGAATGGCTGCCATCTTCGGGCTATAAGGTGATAGGCGCGGATTTCGAGCGATACAGTGCGGATTTTGATGGGCGCAAAGGCACCGGCACGGTGGAGATCTGGTTGCCGGTTGGCGAAAGAGGCTGAAACTGCTGCCCATGCCACGTAAACAGGACATGCACGTGCGAACGTCCTGTTTACGTGACATTCCGCTAAGGATTAAACGCCCACCTCAACCGGCGCTCATACCCAATCCGCCCCTTGTACGCCTCCCCACTGTCCACCCATCCTGCCGCCAGATACAGTCGCATCGCCGGCACATTTTCCGCGTCCACCGACAACTCCAAGCCCTTGATCTGTGGCCACGCTTGCAATGCCGCCGCCGGCAACGCCTGCAAACATGCCTTGCCGAATCCGCGCCCTTGCTGGTGCCGGTCCACCTGCAATGCATGCAGCGTCGCGCTGTGTTCATCGGCCCAATGGGGCAGGCAAGGTGGGCGTTTGAGCAACAGGAAGGCCACGGGCTGGTTGTCGGCGAGCAGGGCGAAGCCTTTGATCGCGTCGGGATAGGGATTGACCAGCAGGCTGTTCAGCGCACAGTAGATATCACCGGAATACGCCAGTTGCTCGGGATGCACTTGCAGGGTGTCGAGCTGCTGTTTCTGTACAAGGCTCAGCGTCTCATAGGAGACGAGGCGGGTTTCCATGGGGGGGCGCATCCGAAATCCTACGAAGAGGCGTGATTCTAGCGGGTTTGGCGTCTGTCGGGTCGACCGGAAACCTTGAGCGACGCGAACTATAGTGAGTCCCGTGCGCCCATTGAGTCTCTGAACACAGCACTCATAAGACTCAAGAGGTTTCATGACAGATGGGGTCAGAGCCTGGATCGGTTGGTGACGCGGGTCACCGAAGGCATGCGGGATCGAGCGCACGGTAGGTGATCAAAATGTGAGAGCAGGCTTGCTCGCGAACGCGATGTTCCAGCCACACATAAATTGACTCACCCCCCGCTCTCGCGAGCAAGCCCGCTTTGATCTTCATTGTCTGGCCGGGATCACTCAAGCATCTTGCCCAACAACCAACTCCCCGCCGGCCCAGGCGGGTGCTGCCGCGACCACAGCGCATCCACCGCCACCGAGCGCGGCCAACTGCGTGCTTTGAGCTCGACCAATTGGCCGCCATCAAAACGTTCGACCAACCAGCGCGGCAGCGGTGCCCAGCCGAAGCCCAGTTGCGCCATTTCCATCAACATCAAGTAACTCGGCGCCGACCACACGCGGCCGCTGGGGCGGGTTTCAGTCGGGTTGATGATGCTGGCCAGGCGCAGTTCGCGATGCTGCTGCAGCGTGTCGGCGGGGATGTTTTTCAGGTTGGCCAGTGGGTGTCTGGCCGCGACGAACAGTGAGATTTCCGTGCTTTCTGCTACCGGCGCGCCGGTGAGGTCGGGCGGGTAGTTATCCTGTTTTTCAATAAAAGCGAGGTGCGCGCGGCCACTTTGTACCAAGGCAACCAAATCCTCGCACTCAGCGATCAGGCATTCCAGTTCAAGGTCCGGGTAACGCTGCTCAAAGGCGCTGAGCGCGACCTCGAAGCGATCGGACTGGTAAGTATCGGACATGGCGATGGTCAGCTTCGGCTCCAAACCCTGGGCCAACTGGCTCGCTGCCAGCTCCAAACGACTGCTGGCCTCCAGCACCTGCTCGGCGCGTTGCAGCAACACATGGCCGGCCGGCGTCAGCGTCGGCTTGCGGCTAGTGCGGTCAAACAGCACCACATTCAGGTCAATCTCCAGGCTCGCCACTGCCGCGCTGACGGTGGACTGGCTCTTGCCCAGCTTGCGCGCCGCTGCGGAAAACGAGCCCTGGGTGGCTGCCTGCACAAACGCCAGCAGCACTTCATGGGAGGCCATTACTATCGCCTTGATCGATGGTTATTGGTTATGAAGTATCGAGTCAGAGAGCGATCATGGCAACCCTCGTCACTCACTGAGCCCAGGTTATGAGCCCTACCAAGTCGGTTACTGAACGTGTTTGCCAAGCCATCGGTTTTGAGGGATTGGCATTGTTGATCTGCACCCCATTGCTGGCGTGGATCATGGACAAGCCCGCCCTGGAAATGGGCATGGTCACCCTGGCGATCAGCCTGATCGCGCTGACCTGGAACGTGATCTTCAACGGCCTGTTCGACCGCCTCAAGGTGCGCCTGCAACTGGCCAACACGCCGTGGACGCGGGTGTTGCATGCGTTGCTGTTTGAAGGCGGGCTGATTCTGGTGTGCGTGCCGCTGATCGCGGCGTGGCTGAACATCAGCCTGATCCAGGCGTTCATCCTCGACATAGGTGTACTGCTGTTTTTCCTGCCGTACACCTATGTGTATCACTGGGGCTATGACGTGCTGCGCGAGAAGCGCCTGGGGATTAAAGAAACATCCCCCCCGAAGCCTCAATGCGCTGACCGGTGATCCAGTTGCTGCCGCCACCTTGCAAGCCCGGCTCTAGCGTCGCGCCGACAACTGCTGCGGCGCCAGGAACGCGTCGTGGAAGTAATCGCGCACCGCCTGCATCGCCGGGGTAAACGCACGCTCACGGTGCCAAGCCAGGCCGACGCTCATGGGCGTTACCGGGTCGGTGACGGTCAGGGTTTCGATGCGTTTGCCTTCCAATGACCAAGGCCTGTGCACCAGGTCTGACAGGATCGCCACACCACTGCCATTGGCAACCATGCTGCGCACTGCCTCCACCGAACTGGTGCGCAGCCGCACCTCTGGTGCTTGCCCGGCCTGCTCCCAGTAGCGCATGGCGCTGTGCTCGGCCTCGTCGACGGTGAGCAGGATGTAGGGCTCCTGGGCCACATCCGCCAGGCTCACGGCGCCGCGTTCGCACAGGGGGTGATGGCTGGGCAGCCACAGGCGGCGTTCCGAATTGAACAGGATTTCCGAGACGATATCCGGGTGGGTGAGGTTGGCGGTGAGCACCACCGCCATGTCGAACTGGCCGTCGAGCAAACCTTGTTCGATGGCTTGGCGCTCCTGCTCAAAGACCTCGATGGTGACGTCCGGGTGCCAGTGTTCCATGCGTTGCAAGTGGTGGGGCAGGAAGTAGCCGAGCACCGTATAGCTGGCCGCCAGGCGCAACACGCCACTGGCGCGGTAGTCGGGCAACGGGCTGTTCAACGCATCATCGACACTGCGCACAATTACATAGGCGCGGTTGAGAAAGTGCCGGCCGGCGTCGGTCAGGTTCATGCCCTGGGCCGAGCGTACGAACAGTTGCACACCCAGCATGGCCTCCAATTCCTTGATCGCCGTGGTCACTGCCGATTGGGAGATATTCAGGTGAATCGCCGCCTGGGAAATCTGGCCAATCTCAGCCGTGGCGACGAAATAGCGGACTTGGCGCAAGGTCAGGGACATCTGCCTCTCCAAAACGTAGGGCTATCTGATTTTCAGAAGATGGGCTATCTGATAATAGATCTTCCCAAGGGGTCAAGCTGCAGCCTACTTTCCAGCATCACCTTTTGGCGGAGCGACCCTGATGCAGGCAGTGGATTTCAACTCAGACATGGGCGAAGGCTTCGGCCCCTGGACCATTGGCGACGGCGTCGACGCGGAGCTGATGGCTTATATCAGCTCGGCCAATATCGCTACCGGCTTTCATGCCGGTGACCCCGGCACCATGCGCCGTACCGTCGAGCGTGCCAAGCAACTGGGCGTCGCTATCGGTGCGCACCCTGGCTTTCGTGATTTGGTCGGCTTCGGCCGGCGCCACATCAACGCCCCGGCGCAGGAACTGGTGGACGACATGCTCTATCAGCTCGGCGCGCTGCGTGAAATTGCACGTGCCCAAGGTATGATCCTGCAACACATCAAGCCCCATGGCGCGCTGTATATGCACCTCGCCCGCGACGAAGAAGCCGCGCGGCTGCTGGTGCAAAACCTGCAAATCATCGAGCCGACATTGCTGCTGTACTGCATGCCCAACTCGGTGATCTGGCGCGTCGCCCAGGAACTCGGGCAGCCGGTGGTGCGCGAGTTTTATGCCGACCGTGAGTACGATCTGACGGGCTCCATCGTGTTTACGCGCAATGTGCGGGCGCTGGATCCGGCGACGGTGGCGGCGCGAGTCCTGCGTGCGTGCCAGACCGGTCTGGTGCGTACCGTTGAAGGCGAAGACTTGTTTATCGAATTCGATTCCATCTGCCTGCACAGCGACACGCCCGGCGCGCTTGAACTGGTGGAAGCGACCCGCGAAGCCCTGGACCGAGCGGGCATCACCGTCAAAACACCCCAATAAGATCGAAACATTATTTTTTTCGCCTGCCTTTCTACAATGATTCCAAGAGGAACAGACATGGCTGAAACGTCTCCCATCCGCTACAGCTTCGGCGGTGATGAACACCTGTTTGCCGAGGTCAGCGAGAGCATGTCCCTGGAGGCCTTTTTCAAAGGCATGGCCGTGACGCGTGCGGTGGAACGCCTGGCGCTGGAGGGCGTGCTGGACGTGTGCCTGGCCAATGCATCGTTCCAGATTCGCTTCGACCCCGACCGCATCGCGCCCCATGCACTGCTCGATGCGGTGCAAACCGCCGAATCCCAGGCCGTGGCCGAACGCATCCTGCACACGCGCATCATTGAAATTCCAGTGCTCTACAACGACCCCTGGACCCATGAAACCCTGATGCGCTTTCGCGACCGCCATCAAGACCCCAGCGGCACCGACCTTGAATACGCGGCGCGCATCAATGGCCTGGCCGATGTGGATGCGTTTATCGCCGCCCACAGTGGTGCGCCGTGGTTTGTGTCGATGGTCGGCTTTGTCGCGGGCTTGCCGTTCATGTTCCAGATGGTCGAGCGCGAGCGGCAGTTGCAGGTGCCCAAGTACCTGCGCCCGCGCACCGACACGCCGAAACTCACCCTCGGCCATGGCGGCTGCTTTGGTTGCATCTATTCGGTACGCGGTGCCGGTGGTTACCAGATGTTCGGCGTGACCCCGGCGCCGATCTACGACCCGGCGCAGCAATTGGCGTACCTCAAGGAACACATGGTGTTCTTCCGTCCCGGCGATATCGTGCAATTCAAACCGATGGACCGTGACGCCTACGACCTGGCGGTGGCCGAAGTGGACGCAGGACGTTTCGACCTGCGCATCCGCTCGGTGGAGTTTTCCCTCGACGCCTTTCTCGCCGACCCCATTGGTTATCCGAAATCTTTGCAGGAGGCGCTGGCATGATCAAGGTCCTCAAACCCGGCCTCGCCACCTCCGTGCAAGACCTTGGCCGCGAAGGTTATTACCACTTGGGCATCCCGCCGTCGGGCGCGTTGGACCAATATGCGTTGAGTGCGGCCAATCACCTGGTGGGTAATCCGGTCGGCGCGGCGGGGTTGGAATGCACGCTGATAGGCCCCGAACTGGCGTTTCAACAGGACGCGTTGGTGGCACTCAGCGGTGCCTTGATGTCGCCGCGCCTGGACGGTGAAGTGGTGCACCAGGACACCGCGTTCCAGGTGCGCGCCGGGCAGGTTTTACGCTTTGAATTTCCCAAGGCCGGCGCGCGGACCTATCTCGCGGTGGCCGGTGGTATTGATGTGCCGCGGGTGCTCGGCAGTCGTTCGACCTACACCCTCGGCGCACTCGGTGGGTTTCACGGTCGGCGCTTGCAGGAAGGCGATGAATTGCCCATCGGTGAGGCCAGCGGTACGGGCCGTGCGGGCAACAGTTTGCCGATGGCGTTGCGCCGATCGGTGGGCGGTGATGTGACCCTGCGTGTGGTGCCGGGGCTGTATTACGAGCGCCTCACGGATGCGGCCAAAAGCAGTTTTTTTGCCGAGCCCTGGACGGTGGGTTCCGAAGCCGACCGCATCGGCTATCGCTTCAAAGGCGGCAGTGCACTGAGCTTTCAGCCAAGGGAGCAGCCGTTTGGCGCGGGCTCCGATCCTTCGAATATCGTCGACAGTTGCTACCCGATTGGTTCGATCCAGGTGCCGGCCGGGTTGGAGCCGATCGTGTTGCATCGGGACGCGGTGTCGGGCGGCGGGTACGCGATGATTGGCACGGTCATCAGTGCCGATCTGGACTTGATCGGGCAGATGCAGCCGAACCAGCGGGCCGGGTTTGTGGCGGTGACGCTGGAGGAAGCACTGGAGGCGCGGCGGGTGTACAAGAAACGGGTCAACGCGATGGTTGGACTCTTCAATCACTGAAGAAATACACAACCAAATGTGGGAGCGAGCCCGCTCCCGCAGTTGATCTCATTTCAAGATGAAAATTTGCGGAAGGCCCAGCGCCCGGCAATCAAGGTGAAGGTCGCCACCAACGCCACCAGAATCCAAAACCCCTCCGGATCCTGGGAAAGTGGCACACCCCCCACGTTCATCCCAAAAAAACCGGCAATGATGTTGATCGGCAATGCCAGCACCGTCACCACCGTAAGGGTGAACAACGTGCGGTTGCTTTGCTCGTTGAGGTTGGCTGCGATCTCTTCCTGCAGCAGCTTGATGCGTTCGCCCAAGGCCATCAGGTCGTTGATGATCAGCGCAAACTCCTCGGTGGATTTACGCAGTTCCTTCACGTCTTCCTTTTGCAGCCACTGCGGCGGGCGGTTGAGCAGACGCAGCAGCGAGCCCGGCTCCAGCGCCAGCAGGCGTTGCAGGCGCACCAGCACCCGGCGCGCGGCACCCAGTTCGGCGCGGTTGGTGGACAAGCGCGAGGACAGCAACTGGTCTTCGATATGGTCGACGCTGATGCTGGTCTTGCGCACGATCTGCGTCAGTACTTCACCCTGGTCGCGCAGCAGGTGCACCAGCAATGCCAGCGGTGAGCGGAAGCTCTCACCAGCCTTTACCGACGAACGTAATTTGTCCACCGAGTGCAGTGGTTGCAGGCGCGCGCTGATCAACAGACGGCTGCGGGCGCAGACCCAGAGCGTGGAAATATCCGACGAGACCATGCTGCTGAAGTTGAACACCACGTCGTTGACCACTGCCAGCAAGGCCGAGTCGACATGTTCGATACGCGTGGAGCGCGAGCCTTCATGCAAGGCTTCGAAGAACTCTTCCGGCAGGTCCAGGTGTGCCTGCATCCAGCGTTCGCACGCCGCGTGGGCCAGGTTCAGGTGCAGCCACAAAAACGCTTCCGGGTCGGCCGGTTGCTGCAGGGCCTGAAGCGCCGTGGCCGAATCTATCTGCTCGCCCTTTTCACCGGGCCGAAAACGGAAACCGTAGAGCAAGCCAAACAGATCGGGATCCTGGTGGCTGTGATCAATGCTGTGGTTCATGGGGGCTCGCAGAGAAATGGCCTGTAGGACGTTTCACAGGTCGCGTGGGCGATCATTGCAAGGTGAAATGACAGTTTTGTGACGATTTTGGAATTATTTCGTTGTGGTGACATTTATTTGACCGGTTGTCAGCAACCGTTCAAGAAGCCTCCAGCTCGGCCGATTCATGGCATATGAACCGCCGTGGATGGGCGGTGCTTTGACGACAAGGACGTTAGGCGTGCACGCACCAATTCCTTGTATCGAGGCTTTTCCCCGATGAATGCTTTGCGAACCTCCTTGAGAGCACAAATCCTGTCGCTGCTCGGTGGCAGCCTGTTGGCGATGTTGCTGATCGCCCTGGCGTGTTTCAACTTCCTGTCCAACGGCGTGCAGAGTTATCGCAGTTTGATTGATGGGCCGTTACTGACTTCACAGATGATTGACGAGGCCAACCTGCAATTCAAAGTGCAGGTGCAGGAATGGAAAAACGTCCTGCTGCGCGGTAAGCAGCCTCAGGACATGGAGAAATATTGGGGCCAGTTCCAGGACCGTCAGCGCGATGTGCAAGACATCCTTACGCGGCTGGTCACCCAGACCACCGGCGACCCGACCCTGAGCCGGCGTATCGAAACCCTGCGCCAGGAACACGTGCAACTCGGCGTGGCCTACCAGAAGGGCCGCGATGCCTACGTAGCGGCGGGCGGCGATGCAACCGCCGGCGACACGGCGGTCAAGGGCGTGGACCGCGCTGCCAGCGAGCAGATGAGTGCACTGGTCAACGACCTGCGTGCGCACGGCAGCCAGCAATCCAAAGCCATTAGCGCCTACGCTGAGCGCACCGTGTTGGTGGGCCTGGCGGTTATGTTGCTGTCCGGTGTGTTGATCGGCCTGTTCAGCCTCTGGCTGATCAACCGTAACCTGATCCTGCCGATCCGCAGCCTGATCGATTACGTGACGCAACTGAGCCACGGTCGCTTCGCCGAGCGTGTGGCCAGCCGTCGCCAGGATGAGCTGGGCCATCTGGCCGCAGCGGCGAATACCTTGCGCGATTTTCTTGCCGAAACGTTCAGCCGCCTGCAGCGCAGCGCCACCGACCTGGTCAGCTCCAGCGGCGAGTTGAATGCGATCGCCGGGCAGATGGCGAACGGTACCAGCGATCAATTCAACCGCACCGACCAGGTGGCCACGGCCATGACGGAAATGTCGGCCACCGCCCAGGAAGTCGCGCGCCACGCCGCCAGTGCCTCCCGTGCTGCTGATGAGGCCGATCATTCGGCCCGCGAAGGTGGTGAAGTGATGAAGGTTACCATCGCCACCATCGGCCAGATGCGCAACGAGATCCTCAACACCGGCACCATCATCCGCCGCCTGGAAACCGATAGTGTGCGCATCGGCAAGGTGCTGGAAGTGATACGCGGGATCGCCGAGCAGACCAATCTGCTGGCGCTCAACGCCGCCATCGAAGCCGCGCGCGCAGGCGAGGCCGGCCGTGGTTTCGCGGTAGTGGCCGATGAAGTGCGCAGCCTGGCGCAACGCACGGCGGCGTCGATCATCGAGATCAACGGCATTATCGAGGCCGTGCAAACCGGCGCGGTGGACGCGGCCGAAGCCATCCTGAGCGGCCAGTCGTGCAGTGATGACAGTGTGGAGAAGGTGACGCAGGCCGGCGCCATGCTGGCTCACATCACCCAGGCGGTGGAGGCGATCCGCGACATGAACCGCCAGATCGCCACGGCTGCCGAGGAGCAGACGTCGGTGGCGGAGGATATCTCGCGCAACATCACGCAGATCACCACTGTGGCCACGGCCAACCTCGATAACGTCAAGCGCACCGAAGCGGCAAGCCACAACCTGCGCGGGTTGTCGAGCGAGTTGAATGAGGTGACGGCGCGTCTTGGCGCCTGATCGGGCATAAAAAAACGCCACACCCTAGGGTGGCGTTTTTTTTTGCGTATTCGACTCAAGTATCGAGTTTGTTTTCCAGGACTTCGCTGGTTTTGGCGTCGAGTTTCAGGTCCCACTTTTTGCCGGTGGTGTCGGTCAGGTCCACTTCGTAGACCAGGCGACCGGCTTCGTTGTCCAGCTCGGTGTCATTGATGGTGGCGCCGGGGTGTTTGGCCAGGGCGTCTTTGTTGAGCTGCTCGAAAGGCTTCACGGCGCCGGACTGCAACAGGCCTGGAATCTGGTCTGGGCGAACGTCTGCCTGAGCCAGGCCAGCAGTCAGGGTCAGGGCGGTAGCGGCGAACAAAGCGGTCAGGTTTTTCATGGTGTGTGTCCTTGTCTGGTGAGCTGTTTAAGTGGGGTCAGGTTATCCAGCGCAACTTAATTCATCCTTAATTATTTCAAGCGGTTGCGCAGTTTGTTCAATCCGACGCGCGCGGGGGATTTCATGCTGGGGGCTCACTTCAAAGGAGACTCGGCATGAAACGGTTAGTGAGTTGGATCTACGCGCCCGCCTTTTTGCTGGGGTTTATCGGTTGCGGACTCTGGCAGCCGAACAGCTTGATTCTGCTGTTCGTGATTGCCGTCGCAGTGTCATTCCTGGCAGAGCGGTGGTTGCCCTATGAACCGCAGTGGAATCGTAGCCTGGGCGATCGGCGGCGCGACACCTTGCACGCCTTGGTCAACGAAAGCCTGAATGCCGCTGGATTGTTGATCCTGCCGGGGCTCACGGCGCTGTTGGCGTTTGAAGGTATCTGGCCGCGTGGCTGGCCGCTGTGGGAGCAACTGCTGATGGCGATTGTGCTCGCTGATGCCGGTATTACCTTGATGCATTACGCCAGCCACCGCATTAGGCCGCTGTGGCGTTTGCATGCGGTGCATCACAGCGTGCAGCGGCTTTACGGTTTCAATGGGTTGATGAAGCATCCGTTGCACCAGATGCTGGAAGCCACGGCGGGGCTGCTGCCATTGATCCTGCTGGGCATTCCCTCTCCGGTGGCGCAGTTGCTGGCATTGGCCATCGCCGTTCAATTGCTGTTGCAGCATTCCAATGTGGACATGCGCCTGGGGCCGTTGCGCTGGGTGTTCGCCTGGGCGCCTGTGCATCGGTTTCACCATATGAAGTATGGTCGCGCCGGGGATGTGAATTTCGGGCTGTTTTTCAATCTGTGGGATTGGCTGCTGGGCACGGCGTTCTATCGCGAGGGGTATCGCATGGGGCCGGGAGATCTGGGGATTGGCAGTCGACCGGATTTCCCGGTGGCGTATGGGGAACAGTTGCGTGACCCGTTCAGGCCGGTTGCCTTGAGCAAGGAACCGGCACTGCCAGACGATTTACGCTAATAGCTGCACCTCCAGCTGGCGCAATGAGGCTGCCGCCGTGACGCCAAACAACTGCTTCATGGTCCGTGAGAAGTGCGCGGAATCAGCAAAACCCGCACCGTGCGCAGCGTCGGTCAGCGTGCCGCCGGCGAGTGCCAATTGCAGGGCGATGCGCAAGCGTCGCCATAGCACCAGGCGGCGCACGGGCAAGCCGAATTGATCCGAGAACAGCCGCTCCAGTTGGCTCAATGACAGGTGCGCCGCTTCGGCCAGGGCGTGGGCAGAAACCTTGCCGCTCAACTGCTGATCCAGTGCAGCAAGGGCACGCTCCACCCGTGGATCATCCTGCGTGCGCCGGGGGAGTTGGCGTAACCCGTCCAGGGACAGCTGTTCGTGGATCAACAGGTGTTGCAAGTGGGCGGTATCAAACACGGCGGGTTCGGCATACAGCACCCTCACCTCACCCTCAGTGTCGAGAATGGCGTGGGTCTGCCGCGAAGGGATAAACAGGCGATGGGCTGTGGTGACCTGGCCATCAAGGCTGACCGTGATTGGCCGGGCGCAGAGCATCAACTGATGGGCGTAATGCGCATGGGGCGCGGTGCGCCCCAGCTCGCCGAGGATCAGGCCGTAGTCACGCCCCAACCACAGGCGGCCTGACCATTGGGCCTTCACTCAGTACTTATAGTCGTTCAGCAGGTCCTGCACGCTGGACGACGGCCAGCGTTTGTAGAACTTCAGCAGTTCGGCGGCGCGGTTGGTGAAGATGCCATCGACGCCCGCTTTCATCACCTTCTCGAAGTCGACCGGCTCATCCACGGTGTAGACGTGTACCAGCAAGCCTTTGTCGTGGGTCAGCTTGTTCATCTCGGGTTTGACCAAGTCCGAATAGCTCTGGTCGCCGTGGTCTGTCAGCTCAGCCGATGGGCCGGTGCCGATGGCGCCGAGGTTCTTGGCTTCGTCGACCCATTTTTCGAACTCGGCAGCGTCCTTAGGCGCCTGCTTGGCGTAGTAGGCGGCCTTGGTCGGTTCGCCGGATTCGGCGAAGGTCTGCTTGTTTTTCGGTTCGATGCTGCCTTCGCCCACCCACAGCAGGAGGATTTTCGGGGTGTTGGGCATTTCGTTCTGCAGCGCTTTGAGGCTCGCCACTTCGAAAGTTTGCAGCACCACGCGGCCCTTGCCCTGGCCGACGCCGGTGTTGCTCTTGCCCAGCTTGGAACCGGCGGAACTCAGCCAGCCTTTGTCCAGCAGCTTGTTCTTCAGGTCGGCTTCGATGCCCGGGAATTGCTTGGGCTCCTTGGTTTCGATGTAGAGGCCGGGTTTGTGCTGCGGGTTGCCCTCGGCGATCTTGATGATGTCGTCCAGGCTCTGGATTTTCAAGCCGACGAAACCCGGGCGCGCACGGTCCGGGTAGGCGGCGTTGAACCAACTGCCGGCGTCTAGGGTTTGCAATTCTTTCCAGGTGAATTCGTTGGCCGGGGCGTCCTTGCGGTCGGGAAACTTGGTGGCCACGTCGGTGGTGCGCTGCAGGTTGTTGTCGTGCAGGGCGAACAGCACGCCGTCCTTGCTGCGCTGCAGGTCCAGTTCCAGGTAGTCGGCGCCCAAGTCACGCGCAACCTTGTAGGCGGCGGCGGTGGACTCAGGCGCGTCGTATGAAGCGCCCCGGTGGGCGATCACGGCAGGGTAGGGGATGCCTTCGTTAGTCGCCAATTCAGCCGGTCTGATCGGGTCGGCAGCCTGTGCTTGGCCAAGGCCGAGCATCAGGGCCAGCAGCAGGGCGCTCTTGGTAAACGTGACAGGCATATGCGAAGTCCTTTCGTGGAGGAGGCTTTGAGAAGGCCTCCTTTTTAACAATTGATGGCGAAAGGCGCTATCACCAAACCGACATTAAAGTGCGCATGGGCAAAATTTTCGGGTTTTTAGGGGATGCATTGCAGTACTCTTGCCCGAAGCTGCCCCATTAGAGGACGCTACTTTTTGCCACGCGTGTAAACCATCTTTCCAGTCCATATAGGACTTTTCAGTGAGGTTTACCATGCGCATCACCTCCGAGCTTATCTGCCAGGCCGCCGACCAACTCCACGGATTTGTTGGCCTCAACCGCAAGACCGGCCAGTACATCGTACGTTTCAGCGAAGACGCCTTCGGTATGGACGTGGCCGATGACGGCATCATCCCCACCGCCGAGTTTGTCTGGCTGCCGGCCCCGGAGCAGACCATGACCCTGTCCCGCGAGCGCCTCCAGTTGTTGCTGGATCAGAACATCGACGACCGCATCAACATCACCGAACCGCTGCGGGTGTACATGCGGAGGGCGGAGATTGCGCAGATCAGTGCGTTGCGCAGTCTGGTGAGCTGAATAACGAGGCCGATAAACTGTGGGAGCAAGCTTGTCGAATCGCAGCATAGCTAACTACACACTTTAAATATGATCGTGCGTAGCAGATGTCGAGCCCTGGCGAGGCTGCGTTTGCGGCCTGTCTGACACAACGCTGACGCAGCCACGCCGTGGCTCGACAGTTGCTATGCAGAAAATGTATAGACCTCTGGCTATCGTAGCGATGCGGCGATCCGACAAGTCAGCTCCCACAGAATTTTTGTGCTGCTCTTCAGGCACTATTTCAATGGTGGAGTGTGTAAGCCCGCTCTACTTTGCACACCCGGGTCTGAAAGGCCGAGTACCAAGTGGCGCGCCCCTGTTCGCGCACCGCTCGATGCTCGGCGTGCTGCTTCCACGCCAAAATCGCCGCCTCACTCTCCCAGTACGACACGGTAATCCCCAGGCCATCTTCCCGTGCCGATTCCACACCGAGAAACCCCGGTTGTTCGCGCGCCAGTTCCAGCATGCGGTTGGCCGCCTGGCCGTAACCTTGATCGCCCTCGGTGCGCAGTGAGCTGAAAATCACCGCGTAGTAGGGCGGGGCAGGCGTGCGCGCGATCATGCCGACACCGCCTGACAGGCTTTGAGCAGGGCAATCGCCAAGGGTGGGGTGATGCCTTTTAATGCGTTGCGTTCGGGTTGGAACAGGGTGGCCACGAAGAACGGGTGGCCGAGCAGTTCCACCACGCGCAGGTCACCTGCCGCGTCATGGCCACTGGGGATCAGATCGCCTTCCAGCAGGGCATTGAGAAACTCAGGGTTCACGCCATAGCGGCAACGATAACCTTCCTGTACATCAAGAGCCCCGTAGGCTTCGGCGATGCGGGTGTAGGGCGCCAAACGCACGGTGTCGGTGGCTTCCACCAGTGTGCAGCTCAGTGGCGTGATCACCGCGCGCTTTGCATGCGGAGCGAGTTCGCCATGCTCGGCGTCCTTCCAGCCCAGCACATTGCGGGCATATTCCAACACCGCGTGTTGAAAACCGCCGCAGGTGCCGAGAAACGGACGCCGCTGTTCGCGGGCAAAACGGATCGCTCGCAGTGCGCCATCGGTGTCGCGGTAGGGACTGCCGGGCACGCACCAGAACCCGTCGAAGCCATGCAGTGACTGGGGCAGCGCATCCGTGTCGAGCCACTGGGTATGAACGATCAGACCCAAGGTGTCAGCTGCCTGTTGCAACGCCACGGGTATGGCCTGGTGGGCGATAACATCGGGGTTGTAATCGCCGATCAGGGCGAGGTGCAAGGGTGTGGCGTTCATCGTGTACGTCCCATGGCTTGTGGAGTCCTGGGGTGCACTATAGATTGGCGCCAGCGCAATCAAAATTGGCGTTTGCCCACATGTTCAATGCAGCAACGCACTATTCAATTGACTACCCTGACCTGTCGCTGATCCTCGCCCTGGTGCGCGGCGGCACCCTCGCGCGGGCGGCGGCGTTGTTGCGAGTGGACGTGTCCACGGTGTTCCGCGCAGTGCGGCGCCTGGAGGCGGCGCTGGGCCAGACACTGTTTGAAAAGAGCCGCACGGGCTACTTGCCCACCAGCCTGGCAAGCAACCTGGCCCAGCAGGCGGAGCGCGCTGAACAAGCACTGGAGGCGGCGCGTGTTGGCGTGGAGCAGGGGGGGGAAGTGATCAGCGGCACGGTGCGCCTGACCTGTACCGATTCGGTGTTGCAGGGTTTATTGCTGCCGGCCCTGGCGCAATTCATGCCGCAGTACCCTGCGCTGATCCTGGAGCTGAGCACGTCGAATGATTTCGCCAACCTCAGCCGCCGCGACGCTGACATCGCCCTGCGCCTGACCCGCACGCCGCCGGAGCATCTAGTGGGCCGTCGCCTTGGTAGCGTGGCCTATCAGGTATGCGCCAGCCCTGGTTTCGCCCGCCAACATGCGGGCCGTGAGTTGGCCGACCTGCCCTGGATCGCCCCGGATGACTTCCTGCCCGACCACCCTACGGTCGCCTGGCGCCGCGTGCACCTGCCCGGTGTGCGCCCCAGTTATCGCTGCAACAGCATGTTGTCGGTCACCGAGTTGGTGCGGGCGGGGCTAGGGGTGGCGGCGTTGCCGGACTTTCTATTGGATGCAGGCCTGCAACCGCTGGGTCCCGCGTTGGCCGGGCACGATACGGCGTTGTGGTTGCTCACGCGCGCGGACTGCCGGGCGTTGCGCTCGGTGGTGACGTTGTTCGATGAACTGGGGCGGCGTATTGGGATGAAGTGTGGCACCGCCGCTCCCACCGGGGATCACGGGTGTTCTTGAGGTTTTCGGACAAAGTGCTCATGCATTTCACACGTCAGGCTTTCGATGTGTTCTGTCAGTTGTTTGGTCATTTCCGTAAGCCGGGTATTTTGCTCCAGCCGTTCCAGTAACCGTCTGGTGGCCTGCTCGGTCTGGGCCTGGCGCTCGGTATTGACAGTCACCAAGGCTTCGGGCTTTTCTGGGGGCATGCTGAGCTCGGGTCTTTTGCTTGCAGACAATTCAGCACTATTGACCGAGCCCCCCGGCAGGCACATGAAGAACCGGTCAGTTGCCGCCGCGCTCATTGGCAAACGCACTCACCGCCTGGACCGCCTCGCTGGTGCCTTCGCGAATCTGCAGGATTACCGTGCCGGCGCGATTCGCCAGGTCGACCCCTTGCGCAGCGCGGTCGCGGGTGCCGTCCATGCTGTGGATGGCCTGGCGGGTTTCATCCTGGATCATCGCGATCATGCTGGAAATTTCCGTCGTGGAACCGCTGGTGCGCGCCGCCAGTTGGCGTACTTCATCTGCCACCACGGCGAACCCGCGACCTTGTTCGCCTGCACGCGCCGCCTCGATGGCGGCGTTGAGTGCCAGCAGGTTGGTCTGGTCGGCGATGCCGCGAATGGTATTGACGATGGTGGTAATCTGCTGCGAACGCTCGCCCAACTTGGCGATCAGTTGCGAAGAGCTATCGATGTCCGCGGCAATGTCGCGCATGCCACTGGCCGTTTGCTGGATTACTTCGGCGCCTTTTTCGGCGATGTCCCGAGTGGTCAGGGAGATGTGGTACGCCTGGGCCGCGCTGGCGGCGTCGGCGGCATGTTGTTGCACCATAGCGGTGACGTCGGAGGCGAACTTGACCACTTTGCACAGGCGCCCGCTGGCGTCGTACACCGGGTTGTAGTTGGCTTCGAGCCACACGGTTTGGCCATTTTTATCCACCCGCTCGAACTGGCCGCTGAACAATTCGCCCTGGTTCAGGCGCTGCCAGAAATCACTGTAGGCCGAGCTTTTGGTCATCTCTGCGGTGCAGAACATGCGGTGATGCTGACCCTGGATCTGCGCCAGGCTGTAGCCCATGCGCTGCAGGAAGTTTGCGTTGGCAGTGATGATGGTGCCGTCGAGGTTGAACTCGATCACCGCCATGGCACGGCCGATGGCCTCGAGTTTGGCATTGGCTTCGCTTTCGGCCTGTAGCCGTGGGGTGACGTCCATGGCGTACTTCACCACTTTGATCACTTGACCTGCGTCATCGCGCACCGGGTTGTAGCTGGCTTCCAGCCACACCGACTGGCCATCGCCGGCCACGCGTTCAAAGGTGCCGGACTGGAACTGGCCATTGCGCAAGGTCGACCACAATTGGTTGTACTCGGCGCTGCGGGCGAACGCTGGCGTACAGAACATTCGATGGGACTGCCCCTCGATCTGCTCGGCGCGGTAGCCCATGGTCTGGAGGAAGTTGAGGTTGGCTCGCAACACGTTGCCGGACAGGTCGAATTCGATCACCGCCATGGAGCGCTCTATGGCGTCCAGCAAGCTGGACTGTTGGGCAATGGTGTGTTGCAAGGTGTTGATGGTTTTTTTATGGGCGTTGAATAGCATGTTCGGGTGCTCGGGCAAGCAAACTTCTAGGGTTTCCGTGGGTACGCGCCTGCCCCCGTAGGGCATCCGCCATACGGTTGACTTGCTCATTGTCAGCTTCCTTGTGCTGACAGGGGGGGGACAACGGGTTCAGAGTGATCAGCCTGGCAAGAAGTTCGCCCCAGGGGCAGGACCTTTTTGGGTAGCCGACCAATAGTGGCATTGTGCTTCCTTCTCGGGTGCTGAGAGGAAGATTCAGACGAAGAGTCGTAGGACAACTTCAGGCGGAATGGGCGATCATTCCTTCGCTGACATTGACCCGGTTACGCCCGGTGTCCTTGGCGGCGTACAGTGCCCGATCCGCCGCATTCAGCCACATCGCGGCATCGGTGAAGAAGGGCTGGAAATCTGCCAGGCCGATGCTCAGTCTGGCACGCAGCTCTGGGATCTGCGGGTTGCGATAATTGCAGAAGGTTTCGCGCATGCGTTCCATCACCTGCGCCGCCTCTTCCAACGGTACTTGCGGAAGAATCACACAGAACTCATCGCCACCGTAACGCCCCGCCAAGTCGTTTTCACGCAGATTGCGCCGCAGTTCCAGGCTCAATTGGCGCAGTACGGCATCACCGACGATGTGGCCGTGGGTATCGTTGATCTGTTTGAAGTGATCGATATCGATCAAGGCAATCGTGGCGTGGCTTTGTTGCTGCTGGCACTTGTGGAACTTGAGGTGCAGCAGGTCTTTCCATGAACCGTGGTTAAGCAGGCCGGTGAGGCTGTCAGTGCGGCTGAGGGCGCTGAGCGCGCGTTTATGCTCCGACAGTTTGATCGCCAACTGGTAGCAGACCGCGCCGATGACCATGGGGTAGAGGGTCAACATCGGCAGGCAGGTGTAAACCTGAATGAGGCTGACACTGGGGTTGAACGTGAAGCCGAACAGCGCACCTGCGACTCCGATACCGGCGGCTTGCGCCAACAACCCGCGCAGGAACAGACGCTTGCCGCCCGCAGCGACGTTGTTCATGGTCATCATTGAAAGGATCGTCACGGTTGTCAGGGGCGTGAACTGCGTGGCCGCGGCCCAGAATCCACCACACAACGAGTCGTACAGCAGATTGCGCTGTTCGGCCTGATAGGGGAATTGCGAACGAGTCGAGAGTTGGTACGCCAGATGCGCCCAGGCAAAACCGTGGAACAGCAGGAATGCCCAGACCCAGCCCGGCATCGCGAGCGGATAAAGGGCGCCTGTGACACTGATGCAGCCGATACCAAAACCGATAATCCTTGGCTTGTAGATACGCCTGGCAAATGAAAGCCCTTTGCCTCGTCTGTTTTCCATAAATTCCTGGGGCCGTTCTTTTTCTGCGGGTGCAGCAATGTGCGTCAGCGGGTTGAACCGTTGCTCGGATAATAATTGTGAATTGTCAGTGATCCGCGTGGGAATAATCAGTGTCCTTCCAAGCCATTTGTGCAGGACAGCGTGCGAATACGTCAAAAACGACTAGGAATGTCGCTCAAGCAATGGTTTGTTACTGATGACTGGGAAGGGTGACCGCGTAGCCGGCCAGGAACAGGTCAATGGCTGACTCGATAACGCTGGCCTGATTGGCCGCGTCGAGTACCGGCTGGCCCAAAGTGATCTGCGGCCAGAATGCAAAGGCTTTGAGCAGGCTCTGGATCTGGTGCGCGGCAAATGCCGGGTCGCTGCAGTTGAGCCGGCCGTCCTCTTGAGCGGCGCGTACCCATTGGGTGAAGCCTTCTTCACGTTTGCTCAGGCGGGTGACCATGTCTTGTGCGCGCTCCGGTGAGTGGATGGTGGCGGCGATCGCCACCCGGGCCAGGTCGAGGAAATTGGCGTCCGACATCATCTTCATCTTCGCTTCCAGCAACCCACGCAGTTGTTCACGCAGCGGGCGATCGCTGGCGTAGCTGACGTCGAGTTGTGCGACGCTGCTGGCCCAGAGTTGATGGAGTATTTCGGCGAACAACTCTTCCTTGCTGGGGAAGTGGTTATACACCGTGCGCTTGGAAACGCCGGCGGTGGCGGCGATCTTGTCCATGCTGGTGACCTCGAAACCGCAAACGCGAAACTCGGCGATGGCCGCTGCCACGATGGCTTCGCGTTTGCGGTCGGTGAGGCGTTGAGGGGCAGTCATGGGTAGCGCTCGGCTCTTCAGGGGAAATTACACTCGGTAGTTTACTTGCTCCGGATTTTGTTGCAATCTTGAAACTACACTGTGCAGTGTAACTTATACCGATCCGTAGGAGTCACCCGGTAATGGCCACGATCTCGTCCCGTGTCGATTCTTCGCCAGCAGCGCCCCGGCAAGACCAGGGCCACTTCAGCAATGATGCCCCTGTGCAGCAGGGTGGTTTTGGCAAGACCTTGCGTATTTTCTGGAACATGCTGTTCAACAAGCCTCGCAGCACGCGACCGGTGGGACAGATCCCGGTGCAACCGCTGACCCGCGAGCAGTTACTGGCGGCTCCGGATCACAGCGTGTTCCGCCTCGGGCATTCCACCGTACTGCTGAAAATGCGCGGTAAATTCTGGGTGACCGACCCGGTGTTCGCCGAGCGTGCGTCACCGTTCCGTTGGGCCGGCCCCAAGCGTTTCCATCAGCCGCCCATCAGTCTTGAGGAATTACCGCCGTTGGAAGCGGTAATTCTTTCCCACAACCACTACGACCATCTCGACCGCAAGGCTGTCGTCCAATTGGCTGACAAAACCCGCTATTTTCTTGCGCCCCTGGGCGTGGGCGACATCCTGGTGAAGTGGGGCGTGGAGGCAAGCAAAGTGCGGCAGTTGGATTGGTGGCAAGGCACCGAGGTGGATGGCATTCGCTTTGTCGCCGCGCCTGCGCAGCATTTTTCCGGGCGCGGCCTGTTTGATGCCAACCAGACTTTGTGGTGTTCCTGGGTGATGATCGATGGCGCGCGGCGGATCTTTTTCAGCGGAGATACCGGTTACTTCGATGGCTTTAAGCGTATTGGCGAACAGTACGGCCCGTTTGACCTGACGTTGATGGAAACAGGTGCTTACAACGTCGATTGGCCCCATGTGCACATGCAGCCGGAGCAAACCCTGCAAGCGCACATCGACCTCAAAGGCCGCTGGCTGCTGCCGATTCACAACGGCACCTTCGACCTGGCGTTTCACGCGTGGCACGAACCGTTTGACCGCATCATGGCCCTGGCGTGGGAGCGCAGCGTTTCGATTACCACGCCGCCGATGGGGCAGGCATTCAGCTTGAATCAACCCGAGCGTGGGTATGCATGGTGGTTGGAGGTGGAAACCCGAGGCGCACAGGAACACCTCGCCAACTGACGAAAGAGGTACCGGAAAAAGGAGTTATCAAGCTGTTTCAGAGCTGCGACAGGTGCCAGGCAAGGGTGCGATGATTCCCGGGAAGTCATTTCTCGGGGGCAGATCTTATGGAGAGTAAGTGTGGGAAATATTGGCAAGCGGGTATGGCGTGTCCGACAGATCAACCCGCACCTGTGTTCGCTGAACGTTCAGGTCTGGCAATTACGTCCAAGGATCATGCGAGCCTGAGAGGCATCAATTTTGGTGTCGATCCCCGCGCTCATGATCAGCCTGTGAGCAGCGTTCCGGTCCCGGGGTATGACGCCCCAGGACTTCCCCTTAAACCCCTGCGCGACCCGTCGCTGTCTCTGATTGCCTTGAGTGGTGTCGATCCTTCTGGGCCGGTGATGGTGCAAGTGCCCCTCGTCCAAAATAACAGCCCCTTTACGCCAGCCCAGGCGTTGAGCGGCAGGCGCGTGGGGTTTGCCGAGCGGTTTGCCGGCGGCCATGAACATGCGTTCATAGACCACAGCCCATCCTTCCTGAGAGCGCTGGACATCCTGTCACGGGCGGGGGCTCAGCCGGTGCCGGTGCTTGCCCACCAAGGCAATGGCCGGCAGTACACGCGCAATGAAATCGATGAACTTGTGCATGAATATCAACTGGACGCGTTGGTGTCTGACAGCCGCAGCGCCGCGTTCCATAGCGCTTGCAGGAGTGGGTATCCGGTGCTTGGCGAACCACTGGGGGATGGTGCGACACTTTGGTTCTACGGTGCGCAATGGTCGAGGGATTCGCTGAAAAGCCTGGTACAGGGGTATCGGAGCGTTCGGGATCTGATGGATGCAGGAGTGGCTACCCACAGCGTTGAATAATCCTACGTTGTAAATGACCTGCGTCGCGCTGCTGAACGGGGGATGGGTTTTTAGGCTGGGGCACGGATCAATTTGGGTCCTTCGTCATTTCTTACCCCCGAAGAGGTCTTATGTTAGGTATCGCATATGGTATGGGCTCCATCGTTCGGCAACTCGTGCAGTCTTTTGCTGGCGACTACGCGCCCGTAGCGTCAAAGGCAGTTCCTCCAGGTACCGAGTACCTGAGTGTCAAAGAACTCGGCACGCAAATGGCCCGGTCGGACGGGCTAACATCGGCCGATCTGGTCACTTACCTGCAGGAACGGATTCGCAAGGTGGACCCGCAACTGAGCTCCGTCATTGAACTCAATCCTGAAGCACTTGAGACGGCACGCGAGTTGGATCGTGAGCGAGCCAGCGGCAAAGTGCGCGGGCCGCTGCATGGCATTCCTATTTTGCTCAAGGACACCATTGAAACCTCAGGCATGCAAACCAGTGCAGGTGCGTATGGACTGTTCGGCGCAACGGCCGGCAAGAACGCGCCGTTGGTTGATCGCCTGATTCAGCAGGGCGCGGTGATCCTGGGTAAAACCAATATGACCGAACTGGCTGGGTTTCGAGGTGGCCCTGACGGCTGGAGTAGCCGGGGTGGGCAAACCCGCAACCCTCACCATCCTGATGCTGACGTCGGCGGTTCCAGCTCCGGTTCCGCCGCCGCAGTCGCCGCTGGCCTGGCACCCTTGGCGGTGGGGGCTGAAACCAATGGTTCGATCATTGTGCCGGCAGCGTTCAATGGTGTTGTCGGGCTCAAGCCCAGCGTCGGTCTGCTGGATCGCAATGGGATTATCCCCGCGAGCCAGCGCCAGGACACACCGGGCCCGATGGCTCGCTCGGTGTTCGACGTAGCGCTGATGCTCAACGCCATGTCCGGCAGCGATCCTCAGGACCCAGCGAGTGTAGGCGCGCTCCAAGGTATTGATTACACCGGTCTACTGGTTTCGGGCGCCTTGAAAGGCAAGCGTATTGGATATCCCGCGACGTTCTCCGCACATGGCGAAACCCTGCCAGTGGTGAATAGTGTGCAATTTGGCCGGACACTTGAGGTGCTTCGCGAGCAGGGTGCGGTATTGGTGCCGGTCAACATGCGCCTGGCCGATGCTTCACGCTACGACGAGTTGCTACTTTCGGATGTGAAAGAGGAGTTGAATGGTTACCTGGCCCAGCGCTCGGGCTTGCCGGTCAAGTCACTGACCGAACTGATCAAGTTCAACGATAAACGCGATGGATCCGACGCGGATCATCAGCCAGTGCTCAAGCAAATCAGCGCTTCAACCCTGACGCCGGAGGAGCGCAAGCCACTGTGGGACGCGCTCATCCAGGATTTTCGCAGCACGGTGGACGGCCCTATCAAGTCGGAAAAACTCGACGCCATGGTCTCGGATTTCGAGACCAACAGTTACTTCGGTGTCGCAGCGGCCGGCTACCCAGGGATCGCCGTACCTTCCGGGACGAACGAGGACGGGCTACCGACCAGTGCGTACTTTTTTGGTACCCGCTGGTCCGAGCCCACTTTGTTGGCAGTGGCCCATGGGTATGAGCAGGCAGCCCAGGCGGCAATCAAGCCTGGGCTTTGACCGGGCACATAATTTCACATCACAAATGGGGCGTCGGGTACTGCAACCGCCGTCCTGAGGTTCCCGGCGTCTTAGATCAGTGCCATGGAGGGCCGCCATGGCCTACAGAATTTACATCCTCGGTGCAGCGGGCGCCGGTACCACGACGTCGGGCAAGGCCTCGGCCGAACGCTTGAACGTTGCCTATTTTGATTCGGACAACGTTTACTGGCAGCAGACGCCAAACTATTCCACCGTCGCACGCCCCAAAGATGAACGCATCCGCCTGCTGCAGGACCCGACCACCGATCTCGAAGGTTGGGTGCTGTCCGGCTCACTGTGCGGCTGGGCCGACCCCATGATCCCGCACTTCACCCACGTGGTGTTCCTGCGCCTGGATTCGGAAGTACGCCTGCACCGTCTGCTCTTGCGGGAAGTGCAGCGTTACGGCGCTGAAATCCTCCAAGGTGGCAGCCGACATGAAAATAGCGTGGCCTTTCTGGCCTGGGCTGCCCGCTATGATGGCGGTAACCACAGCCTGGGTAGCTTGCGTCGGCATGAAACCTGGTTAAAGGCGCTGACGTGCCCGGTGATAGGGCTGGACTCTACGCACCATTCGGTTGAGGGGTTGGTGAGTCAATTGATGCCGTTGTTGTGCCGATCAAGCGGGAGATGATGCCTTGGGGTGTGGGCTCGGTTGAGGTCGTGTCAAACCGGCGCACACTCATCCCCCACCCCGGCGCAAACCCCGGGAAAAACACCAACCCCTCGGCCTCCAACCGAAACGCCAATGCCAGGCGGGTTTCATCACCCACATCGCGCTGGCGTTCAAACTGTTGAACCGCCTCCACCGACACACCTGCCAGGCGGGCCAGGTCTTCCCGGCTCCAGCCCAGCATCGCGCGTGCCTGTACGCTGTGTTTGGCGGTGAATTGATGCAGGACGATCTGCTGTTCTACGAAAGAGCTCATTGCCAGAGAGGACATGGGGTTTCTCCAGGGTTCGACGGGGAGGACAAACTATACTGTTTTTTTGTACAGTTGTTTTGACCGCTCATCAACTGGATATTTTTCAGCGCCTGCTTTGGACTATTTTGAGGCCTGCAACATCGTGCCTTCGAGCTGGATCTCCGCTCGGCCGAATTGACCGCGTGGATTGCGATATTCAAACTCTGAGAGAGACGCAGGAGGGGGTGATGGCTATTTCCGAAAGCGATTGGAAGAAATGTAAAGCGCTGAGAAAAATCGCGCTGGAGCGGTTCCACCTTGGCGTACTGAGTGACGCGAAGTCTGTCAGTGAGAACGGAACGGTGCATTGTCTCCGGTCAACCGCTACAGAACGCTCTACTGCCTTGTTAGGGGCCGTGACAAGGACATTGTTGAAATATTCGACGGATTCAGTCGTTCACGCGCCCTCAGCAATCTGGCTATGAGGGTGGCTCATGATTTGTTGACGGATACTGAGCTTGCCGTGCTCAGCGAGGACGCTCGGGATGCCATTAGCTATGCGGTCAGGCAGCCTTATGAAATCAATTGGGTTGATGAGCCTGAATCAGACCCCTGAGTATTGGCTTAGGCGCCCTGTTTAGTCTTTAAGGAAAAACGGTGACATTAACGTTCAATTGTTCACAAGCTGCCTGTGATTTCTTCAGCCGCATTCATAAGGGCAAAAAAATCACAACGGTTCATCAAGCGCCTCCGACGCAAGCTTCAGGGGAGGATCTGCATACCAACCCCGATCAATGGCTGGTGCACGCAGCAACCGTTCAGCGTAAACATGTACTGCTGGCGATTCACTTGAAAACCCGTTATTGCATGCTGTTTTTTGACATGAAAAAAGCTGATGCCGAAGGGTTTGTGCAGACGTTTATCAACCGCTGGACAAACGGTGTCATGGATTTGGCCATGAAGGGCGGGCTACTGGACTTTGTTGATTCGCAAATCATCGAGCAGTTATCGAACGATTTGCGCCAATCCTTTCTTATGCTCCAGCGCGGCGATCGCAGTGGCCAAACACACATCAATGAAGTGCTTCGATTTTTCAAATGGGATGCTGAAGATTTTGATTTTGTAAACCAACCCTGGAGCGCTGTTCGCTACGACGCTCTTACTAATCAAAGACCTAGAAGCATCAAGCAGCAGAAGGGTTACATCTACCCCGATGAGGAGATGTTGATTCACTGGTTGATCACCGTAGGCCGCGTGCCTGTTTCGAAAGCGGAACAGGTTCGTGAGATCTATCGGCACGCGTTACGTGCGCAGGTTGATTAAAGCCCTTCCACCCCCGGCGCCTCACGAATGATCAAGTGATCCAGGTTTTCGATATCTGCGCTGAACACCCCAAATGTCTGCTCGGGATTTTTCTTGCTCGGCACCTGCTTCAGCTCCGGCGTCACCCCGTAGAAGAAGCAATACAATGCCCGCTCACTGTCCACCGCAGCCTTGATCTGCTCCAGGAACGCCGTGCGCTTGCGGTAGTTCTCAATGAGTTTCTTGCTCAGGTAAACGTTGACCGAATAAGGCTTTTTATCGAGCCACAGTTTTTTCTCGAAGTCGATGCGAACGCTACTGGTGTAGTGCTTGATCGCCTTGATCTTGCCCCAGTAGATCAAGCCCTTGTTGTCTTGCAGGTATTCGATCTTCTTGAAAAACGTCCAGTAGCTTGCCGTGTGCTCGCCGATCTTCAACGGCATGCTTTTGAGCTTGTCCTTGTCGTCGATGTTGGACACATAGCATTCCACTGGGTGGGCGAAGACGCTGGTTTTGTCTGGAGTGCTGTCGGTGGTGCTATGGGATGTGGACACACGAGTTGAAGGTGTTTTCGCTGCATCTTGAGGGATGTTTCCCTCCGTGCCAGTCAGGGGCGCCTTGCGCTCGTACTGACGCCGCGTAAGCACAAATTCCGATGGGAAATTTTCCTCGCGCTCGTCGTCACCTTCACCCGTAGTGGTTTTGTGCGTGCTGGCGTAGCGGCAGCCGTCGATATGCTGGGTGCTGGTCTTGTTCTTGAAATGCGGCGTGCGCTGATAGTTAACGTTCTTCGCGTTGAAAGTGCTCAGCGTATTGCCGCCCGTATCAAACGTCGCGCGGCAGGCATCGTTGGGGCACAGGAAGCTGTCCTTGTCTGAGTCGAAATCAGCGGTTTCGTCGAAATTCAGGTCGCGTACGTCGTAGATCGATAGCTTGTCGTCGAGACTCAGGCTGTAGGCCGTGTCGAATTTCATGGGGCTCGGGTCCGTGAGATGAGTAGCGCGATACTACGCAAATATCAGCCCTATGGAGATCAAAAATGTGGGAGCGAGCCCCTCCCACATTAGATGTGTAGTGTTGGGGGCGGCGGGTTCTCAGCCCCGCGTCGCCCACTCATGAAGCACAAGGTGCCACCGATTACTGTGAGTGCACCAAGGGTATAGAACATGCTGGCGGGCTGCGCACTCCACGCCATCCGGCCACCCGTTCCACGCTCATCCGGCCAGGCAGTCGGAGCGCAGCGACGCAGGTTTGCATTGTTAGTCTGAAGTCCCTGTCGTCGTCAATTTCGTTGCGCGTCTGCGCATCGATTCGCCCTTCAGTTCGATCCGAT